>NZ_JBSFKO010000016.1:0-216800 GCF_053598575.1 Streptomyces sp. NPDC001100 | reverse complement strand
CCTTCGTCACGAGCACGTCGATCCGGTGCTCACGGAGCAGCGCCGCCTCGTCGGCTTTCGGGCGAAAGTGACACACTTTCCCAGACCTACCCCTCCCCCGGCCGCCTCGCCTCAGCCCAGATAGCGGTCCAACGCCTCGACGGAGTCCGCCACGAACGTCGGACGCGCGGCCATCTCCCGCAACTCGTCCTCCGTGACCCACGCGTGCCAGGAGATCTCGTCCGGGTCGGGGGTGATGTCCGTACGGACGACCGCTTCGTGGACGCCCATCCAGTACGGGCTGATCGCGCCCCGGCACAGGTACTTGAAGGCGAACCGGACCGGCGCCACCACCCCGAGTTCCTCGGTGAGTTCACGGGCCGCAGCCTCCTCGTAGGACTCCCCGACCTCCGCGGCGCCGCCGATCAGGAAGTTGTACTGCCCCGGGAACCGCGACATGTCCGCCGCCCGCCGGTGCACTAGGACCCGGCCCTCCCCGTCCCGGCAGACGGCCGTCGCGACACGGTGCAGCCAGTGCTGCGCGATGGCCTCGTCCCGGTCCACGGTCCCGACGATCCGGTCCTGTTCGTCCACCCGTTCCACCAGTTCTCCCATGGCCCCCACCCTCGCAGAGCCGCCTGTGATCATCGGCCGGTAGTGCACACTGGACGTTTGGCCGTGCGGAAGGGATGTGTACGTACGTGAATGGCCCCCTCATCGTCCAGTCCGACAAGACCCTGCTCCTTGAGGTCGATCACGAGCGAGCCGACGACTGCCGGCGCGCGATCGCGCCGTTCGCCGAGCTGGAGCGGGCGCCCGAGCACATCCACACCTACCGGGTGACGCCGCTGGGGCTGTGGAACGCGCGGGCCGCCGGGCACGACGCCGAGCAGGTCGTGGACGCGCTCGTCGAGTACAGCCGGTACCCCGTGCCGCACGCGCTGCTGGTCGACATCGCCGAGACCATGGACCGCTACGGCCGCCTCACCCTCTCCAAGCACCCCGCGCACGGGCTCGTCCTCACCACCACCGACCGGCCGGTGCTGGAGGAGATCCTGCGCTCGAAGCGGATCGCCCCGCTGGTCGGCAACCGGCTCGACCCGGACACCGTCGCCGTGCACCCCTCCGAGCGCGGGCAGATCAAGCAGGTGCTGCTGAAGCTGGGCTGGCCGGCCGAGGACCTCGCCGGCTACGTCGACGGCGAGGCGCACGCGATCGAGCTGGACGAGAACGGCTGGGCGCTGCGCCCGTACCAGAAGCAGGCCGTGGAGAACTTCTGGCACGGCGGCAGTGGTGTCGTCGTGCTGCCCTGCGGTGCCGGGAAGACCCTCGTCGGCGCGGGGGCGATGGCGCAGGCCAAGTCGACGACGCTCATCCTCGTCACCAACACCGTCTCCGCCCGGCAGTGGAAGCACGAGCTGATCAAGCGGACCTCCCTGACCGAGGAGGAGATCGGCGAGTACAGCGGGACCCGGAAGGAGATCCGGCCCGTCACCATCGCCACCTACCAGGTGCTGACGACCCGGCGGAAGGGGATCTACCCCCACCTGGAACTCTTCGACTCCCGTGACTGGGGGCTGATCCTCTACGACGAGGTGCATCTGCTGCCCGCGCCCGTCTTCAAGTTCACCGCCGACCTCCAGGCGCGGCGGCGGCTCGGGCTGACGGCGACGCTCGTGCGCGAGGACGGCCGGGAGTCGGACGTGTTCTCCCTCATCGGGCCGAAGCGGTTCGACGCGCCCTGGAAGGAGATCGAGGCGCAGGGCTACATCGCGCCCGCCGACTGCGTGGAGGTGCGCGTCAACCTCACGGACTCCGAGCGGCTCGCGTACGCCACCGCCGAGGCCGAGGAGAAGTACCGCTTCTGTGCGACGACCGCGACGAAGCGGAAGGTCACGGAGGCGATCGTGCGGCGCTTCGCGGGCCAGCAGATCCTCGTGATCGGGCAGTACATCGACCAACTCGACGAGCTGGGCGAGCACTTGAACGCGCCGGTGATCAAGGGCGAGACGTCCAACGCGCAGCGGGAGAAGCTCTTCGGTGCCTTCCGCGAGGGCGAGATCAGCGTCCTGGTCGTCTCCAAGGTCGCCAACTTCTCCATCGACCTGCCCGAGGCGACCGTGGCCATCCAGGTCTCCGGCACCTTCGGTTCCCGCCAGGAGGAGGCCCAGCGGCTCGGCCGGGTCCTGCGCCCCAAGGCCGACGGCCATCAGGCCCACTTCTACTCGGTCGTCGCCCGCGACACGATCGACCAGGACTTCGCCGCCCACCGCCAGCGCTTCCTGGCCGAACAGGGCTACGCGTACCGGATCATGGACGCGGACGAGATCCTCGCGGAGAGCTGAGCCCGGCAGTGCAGCCGTGAGTGACCCCTGCGGTCACTTACGGCGTATGCCCGCTTCCTCGCCGTACTCTCCGAGGACGACCACGCTGAACGCGGCGCCCGCGAACACTTTTATGGCGCGCAGGGCATTGCCCAGGCGATGGGGGTGGCTGCCGCCGGTCGCCGGTGTGGCACCGGACGGGCGGACGGGGACCGGATGGATGGTTGCTGCGCTCATGAATCCATGGTGCGACTTGGGACATAAGGTCGGCATCGGTCCAGAGAGCCAACCTCGCAGCCGTCCGCGTACGCCTCGGGGCTGACCTGTTCCCCCCTCGGGTGGAGGGGGTGTCCCCTAGGGGACGAAAAACGATTGGCACCCACCGGGCCCGCGTCACTAAACTCTCCGCTCTTGCCCGCCTCCCCGCAGGGAGTGCCGCCGCCCGGACGGAAACCGGTCGGCACCCATCGAGCACCCACCCAGCAGCCGCACCAGCAGGCCCTCCGGAGGCACCCCCTTGTCCACGCCCGCCACCGACCCCGTCGGCGATCCCCTCGGCGCACCGCTCGACGATCCGCTCGGCGCCCGGCTCGACGACCCCCTCGCCCGCGAACGCTCCCACCTCGCCTCCTCCCGTTCCGCGCTGCGCGCCATGCGCGAGGACGTCGAGTCCCTCGACATCAAGGACGTCACGGCGAACTGGGTCAACGCCGAGGTCCTGGCCCGCCAGATCGACGAGCGCATCAAGGCGCTGGCCGACCTCAGCGACACCCCGCTGTTCTTCGGCCGCCTCAACTACCTGCACGCACCCGGCGCCGAGCAGGCGGAGGGCGCGGAGGGCGAGCAGTTCTACATCGGGCGCCGGCATGTGCACGACGGCGACGGCGATCCGATGGTGATCGACTGGCGGGCGCCGGTCTCGCAGCCGTTCTACCGGGCGTCGAAGAAGGACCCGCAGGACATCTCGCTGCGCCGCCGTTTCGGTTACACGGGCGGTGAGCTCACGGCCTACGAGGACGAGCACCTCATGGACCCGGCCGAGGCCGCCGCCACCAGCAAACTGCTCCAGCAGGAGATCGAGCGGCCCCGCGTCGGCCCGATGCGCGACATCGTCGCCACCATCCAGCCCGAGCAGGACGAGATCGTACGGTCGGGACTCGGCGGGACGGTGTGCGTCCAGGGCGGTCCCGGCACCGGGAAGACCGCCGTCGGTCTGCACCGCGTCGCCTACCTCCTCTACGCCCACCGCGAGCGGCTGGCCCGCACCGGCACCCTGGTCATCGGGCCGAACAAGTCCTTCCTCCACTACATCGAGCAAGTCCTGCCCGCACTGGGCGAGTTGACGGTCCGTCAGGGTACGGTCGACGACCTCGTCGCCCATGTCGAGGTGCGCGGCACGGACGAGGCCCCGGCCGCCGTCATCAAGGGCGACGCGAGGATGGCGGAGGTCCTCCGCAGGGCCGTCTACTCGCACGTGAGCATCCCGACCGAGCCGGTGATGGTGGTGCGCGGCTCACGGCGCTGGCGGGTCCCGGCGTACGAACTCGAAGCCATCGTCCGGGAGTTGCTCGACCGCGACATCCGCTACGGCGCCGCCCGCGAGGCCCTGCCGCAGCGGATCGCGCATGCCGTGCTGGTGCAGATGGAGCGGTCGGGGGAGGCGCCGGACGACCGGGTGCAGGACGCGGTGGCGCGCAACGCGGCGGTGAAGGCGGCCGTGAAGGCGGTGTGGCCGCCGGTCGAGCCGGAGAAGCTGGTGCTGCGGCTGCTCACGGACGCGGACTTCCTCGCCGTGCACGCGGACGGGATCCTCGACGAGGAGGAGCAGAAGACGATCCTGTGGCCGAAGCCCGTACGGAGCGTGAAGGCCGCCAAGTGGGCCGCCGCGGACGCCGTGTTGATCGACGAGGCGGCCGACATCGTCCAGCGGACGCACTCGCTCGGGCATGTGGTGCTCGACGAGGCGCAGGACCTCTCCCCCATGCAGTACCGCGCGGTGGGCCGCCGCTGCACCACCGGTTCCGCGACCGTCCTCGGCGACCTGGCGCAGGGCACCACGCCCTGGGCGACCAGGAGTTGGGGCGAGGCGCTGGCCCATCTCGGCAAGTCGGACGGCGTGATCGAGGAGTTGACGGCCGGTTTCCGCGTCCCGACGGACGTCATCACCTACGCCTCCCGGCTCCTGCCCCACATCGCACCGGGCCTGGCCCCGGTCGCCTCGGTCCGTGAGAACCCGGGCTTCTTCGACCTCCGCGAGACCGCCGGGACGGCCGAAGTGGTCGCCGCCTGCGAGGAGTTGCTGCGCAACGAGGGTTCGACGGGCCTGATCGCGGCGGACGCCCGCGTCCCCGAGCTGGCGCAGGCCCTGTCGGCGGCGGGCATCGGCTACATCGACCCGGGCGAGGAGACGACCGCGGACACCCGCCTGACCCTGGTCCCGGCCTCGCTCGCGAAGGGCCTGGAGTACGACTACGTGGTCCTCGACGAGCCGCGGGCCGTGGTCGACGGCGAACCGGACGAACGCACCGGCCTGCGCCGCCTGTACGTCGCCCTGACCCGAGCGGTGTCGGGCCTGATCGTCACGCACGCGGCACCGCTTCCGCCCCAACTCGCCTAATCGGGCAGGGATTTGATCAGGGAGTCCAGCAGACCGGGAAACCTCGCGTCCAGGTCGTCCCGCCGCAGCTGCACATAGCGGTTGCGGCCGGCGGCCCGGGTCGAGGTGAGCCCGGCCTCGCGCATGATCCTCAAGTGGTGCGAGACGGTCGACTTGTGCAGATGGGCGACGCCCAGCGCGTCGGGCGCACAGCTGAACCGCTCCCCCGTCGAGTACAGCTTCAGCAGGCTCAGCCGCACCGGGTCACCGAGCGCCTGCAACACCTTGACCAGCTCGATGTCCTCGACGTCCGGCTGCGGCAGCCACTCGTTCTCCGCCTCGCTCACGCGCGCACCCCTCTCCGTACCGTTTGACAATCATCCAATAGTCCCTATTGTTTGACCAACGTCAAACCGTTGCGCAGCCCTGCGCCGGACGCACCTGGGGGACCCGTGCGCCTACGCCTGCTCCTGCTCGCCCTCGGAACCTTCGCCGTCGGCACCGACGGCATGGTGACGGCCGGCATCCTGCCGCTCGTCGCCCGCGATCTGGACGTCTCCATCTCGGTCGCCGGACAGATGGTCACCGTCTTCGCCCTGTCCTACGGCGTCCTCGCCCCGGTCCTGGCCACCGTCACCGCCCGCTGGCCCCGCCGCCGCGCCCTGCTCACCGCGCTCGCCGTCTTCAGCGCCGCCAACGCCCTGACCGCGCTGGCCCCTTCGTACGACATCCTGCTGGCCACCCGCGTGCTGGCCGCCGTAGGAGCCGCCCTCTACACCCCCACCGCGAACGCCGTGGCGACGACCCTGGTGCCGGCCGAGCGGCGCGGGCGGGCGATCGCGGTCGTGATGGGCGGGCTGACCGTCGCGACCGCGCTCGGGGTGCCGCTGGGCACCTGGATCGGCCGTACGGACTGGCGGCTCACGATGTGGCTGGTGACCGGGCTCGGAGTGGCCGCCTTCGCCGGGCTGGCCCTGCTGCTGCCCGAACTGCCGCAGCCCGCAGCCGCGTTGAGCCTGCGCGCGCGGTTCGCCCCGCTCGCCGACCGCCGGGTGCTGGGCGCGGCCGGCACCACCTTCCTGGTCTTCCTGGCCTTCCAGACGACGTACATCTACTACACGGTGGCCACCCGCCCGGCGACCCACGGCTCGCAGGACCGGCTGACCCTGCTGCTCCTGGTGTCCGGCTGCGCGGCGGTCGTGGGCTCGACGGTGAGCGGGCGGGTGATCGACCGGTGGGGCCCCCGGGTGGTGATCCTCTCGGCGAGCACGGCCTACGTGACGCTGGCGGCCGCCGCTCCGTGGACGCTGCGCACCATGCCGACCGCGCTCGTCGCCTCCGCGGTCGCCCCGGTGTTCGGCTGGTCCATCATGGTCGGCCAGATCGCCCGCGTCACCTCGCTCGACCCCGCCAACGCACCCGTGCTGATCTCCCTCAACAGCAGCGCCCTCTACCTGGGCATGGCCGCGGCCGGCGGCACCGGCAGCCTGGCCCTGAGCCTCTTCGGCGACCGCTGGTTCCTCCTGACGGGAGCGGGACTCGCCCTGCTGGCGACGGCCGTGGCCGCCCTGACGACACGGCCGGTACCGCAGCCGCACGCGCCCGCCGGCACACCGGAACCGGCGCGCGCTTGAGGACGTGCGCGGCCCGCGGCACGACCGGCCGCGCCTCAGCCGTCGAGCACCGACCGCCACTGCGCCACCGACCCCGCCGACACGGGCCGCCCCCACCCCTCGGGCCGGGCGGCGCCGCCGATGTGGAAGGCGTCGACTCCGGCGGCGCGCAGGGTGGGAACGTGGTCCAGGCGGAGGCCGCCGCCGACCAGGATGCGCTGTTCGTAGCCGGGTTCGCCGCGCAGGGCCGCTTCGCGGAGGAGGGCGGGGAGGCCGTCGTCGACGCCGTCGGCCGAGCCGGCGGTGAGGTAGGTGTCGAGGCCGGGCAGGTCGGCGAGCTGCTTGCGGAGGGCGTCGCGGTCGGCGGCGCGGTCGATCGCGCGGTGGAACGTCCAGGCGCAGCCGCCCAGTTCGGCGACGACGCGTTCCACCGCGTCCAGGTCGACCCCGCCGTCCGGGTCGAGGAACCCGAGCACGAACTGGTCGGCGCCGGCGGTCCGCAGCTCCCCTGCGACCCGTACCAGCCGGTGCACGTCGCCCGCGGCGAAGCCGTCCGCGAGGCGGATCATCACGCGCAGGTCGATGTCCACGGCGGCACGGATCGCGGCGAAGGTCTCGACCGGCGGGGTCAGTCCGTCGGCCGCGATGTCGGTGACCACTTCGAGGCGGTCCGCGCCTCCGGCCTGGGCGGCGATCGCGTCCTCGGCACCGAGGGCGATCACCTCCAGGACTGCACGCGTGCTCATAGGACCCCTTCCGTCGTGTTCCCTGGAGCGGCTACAGGTCTAGTCCAATCTCAGGGTACGCGGACGGACAGGGGGCCGCGAGATCACCCCCGCGAACGGCGAACGACGAACAACGGACAGCTGACGACGGACGACGGCTTACGGCTTACGGCTTACGGCCATGAGCCGAAGATGTTCAGCTCCGCCGGCTCAGCCCCCGCCAGCTCGTACGCCGTCCCCTCCGGCACCGGGCGCCCCGTGTACAGCCGTACGAGGGTGGCCGCGTCGCCGATGTACCGGGCCGGGGTGCGGTCGCCCGACACGTCGCCCAGCCGCAGCGGATCGGCGAGGTCGGCGTGGAGCGGCAGGTGGCCCCGCTGACGGGTCACGAGGCCGAGGAGGGCCAGAGCGGACACCAGCCTTTCGCCCCCGTAGGCCCCGGGCTCGCCGAGCGTGCCCTGTACGTCGCCTGCGTGCACCCTCCCCCACTACCTAAAAGGCGTGGGGGGACCCCAGCCGAGCGCGACCGCGTCCAGCGCCCCGCCCGCGCGGGCGATCACCGCACCGGCCTCGGTCATCCCGCGCTCCAGTTCGTCGACGACCCGCGCGTTGCTCCAGTCGGCCCGCTCGGCGATGTCCCGGTCGTTGGACTCCGGCGAGAACACCCCCTCCTCGAAGCGGCGCTCCACCACCCGGATCAGCGCGGACGAGCAGTGCGCGAGCACGTCCCGCACGGTCCAGCCCGGACACGCGGCGGTCGCCAGCGCGAAGTCCTCCTCCGAGCGGGAGCGCAGCAGCGGGATCAGCGCGTCGCGCACGCCGGCGAGAAGCCGCCCGGGCAGTTCGGGATCACGTACGTCGGGTGTCGTATCGGCGTAAGTCATGGGTCCCACGCCAGGGGCGGGGCCGCGGGAGGAAAATAAGGAGCATGGCCGATCTCGACGCCCTGCGCGCCCGCTGGACCCGTGCTCTGGAAGGAGCCCGGGCGCCCGGCGGCGGACCCGACCCGCTGCCGTACGCGGACAACCTCCTCGCCCGCTGGCAGGAGCCGCAGCGCCGCTACCACACGCTCTCCCACCTCACGGCGGTCCTGGACCACATCGACGTGCTGGCGGAGTACGCCGACGACCCGGACGTCGTACGGCTCGCGGCCTGGTTCCACGACGCGGTCTATCTCCCCGACCGGTCCGAGAACGAGGAGCGGTCGGCACGGCTGGCCGAGCGGGCGCTGCCCGAGGCCGGGGTCCCGGACGCGAAGACGGCCGAGGTCGCCCGCCTGGTCCGGCTCACCGTCACCCATGCTCCCGCCGCCGACGACCGCGACGGCATGGTCCTGTGCGACGCCGACCTCGCGATCCTGGCCGCACCGCCGTCGGCGTACGCCGCGTACACGGCCGCCGTTCGTGAGGAGTACCACTTCGTCCCCAACGACGCCTTCAGGGACGGACGTTCGGCGATCCTGCGCCAACTCCTCTCCCTGCCGCAGTTGTTCAGGACTCCGCACGGGCTGGCGGAGTGGGAGGCGACGGCGCGCTACAACCTGACGGGGGAACTGGCCCTGCTGGGCTCGGCGGACCCGAGTGCCGGGTGAGGACGGCGAGTGGTGACCGATTTATTCACGGCGGGTCGCGGAGCGCGGCCCGTATGCTCCCCGCCATGGGGACCACAGGCGCACCACAGGTGGAAGAGGCCGTAGCGAGCTGTCTCGCACTGCTGGGCACGGCGACGGACCGGGACTGGGACGGCGTGCGGGCCGACCGCCTGGAGTGGAGCTGCCGCCACACCGCCGAGCACATCGCCGGTGATCTCATCTCGTACGCGGGCCAGTTGGCCGGTCGCCCACAGCACGCCTACGTCCCCTTCGACATCACCCTCGACGAAGGCACCGACAACTCCGGTGTCCTGGAAGTGATCGGGGCGACCGGCGCCCTGCTCGCCGCCGCCGTACGCACCACCCCGCGCGAGGTGCGCGCCTTCCACCCGTACCCGTTCCGCAGCGCCAACCGCGAGGGCTTCGCCGCGATGGGCACCGCCGAGGTGCTGCTGCACACCCAGGACATCGCCAAGGCCCTGGGGCTGGACTACCAACCGGCCCGGAAACTCGCCGAGTTCGTCCTCACCCGGATCTTCCCGCAGGTCCGCCCCGGCGCCGACCCCTGGCGCACCCTGCTCTGGGCGACCGGCCGCGGCGAACTCCCCGGCCGCGCCCCCGTCACCGAGTGGCGCTGGCACAACAACCTCGTCCTCCCCACCGACCGCCTCACCCTGGACGGCGTCCACCCGGCGGCCGCCGCCGACCTGGCCGCCGGCGGCGACGGCGGCTTCGAGTGGATCGACGGCGGCCCCTTCCAGGGCACCCGGGAGGCCGCGACCTTCATGACGAAGGCGTACCAAGCAGGCCTGCACCGCCCGGAATTCGGAGTCTTCGCCCTGGTCCGCCGCGAGGACGGTCGCGCGATCGGCGGCATGGGCTTCCACGGCACACCGGACGAGGAGGGCCGCGCCGAGGTCGGCTACGACCTGGTGGAGGGCGCGCGCGGCCAGGGCTACGCGACGGAGGCGCTGCGCGCGCTGACCGACTGGGCACTGGCACGGGACGACGTACGCACCGTCCTCGCCACCGTCGAACGCGACAACCTCGCCTCCCAGGCGGTGGTTTCCCGCGTGGGCTTCAAGCAGGTGGGCGAGGACACCGACGAGCTGACCTACGAACTCGGCGGCTGACCTACGAACTGGGCAGCTGACGGACGAACTCGGCAGCCGACCGGCCAACTCGGCTACTGACCGGCCGACTCGGCTACTGTGCCCGCCCCTTGGGCCGGCGCAGCCCCGCCGCCGTCAGCAGCCGCACCACCTCCCGGCTCCTGACCTCCACCGCCCCGGCGGCCACCGCGTCCGCGTAACGATGCGACGGGATGTCGTAGTGATCCCGCTCGAAGGCCCGGCGCGGCACGCCCATCTCCTCGGCGAACAGGTGGAGTTCGTCGTACGAGACATCGCTGACGAGATGCGACCACAGACGCCCGTGCCCCGGCCAGGTCGGCGGGTCGATGTACACGGTCACAGGGAACCCAGGTTTCCCACCGCGGCGACCTTGACGCCCGCCTGGTGGCAGACCCAGTGCGGATCGGGTCCGAGCTCCGGTTCGACCTCCAGGGCGTGCGGGTCACCGGCCGAGCAGACCGGACAGAGCGGCCAGCGGCCGTACGCCTCCAGCAGCGCGTCCTGCACGTCCTGCGCGACCAGGCCGGCCACGTAGGCGACGCCCTCCGGCCACTGCTCCACCCACCACCGCCGCTGCGCGACGGACTCCTCGACCATCGACACCACGTCCGCCGCCACGACTTCGCGCGCGGCCAGGTCGGCGAGCACGAGCGCGCGAGCGGCGTGCAACGCCTGTTCCAGGGGGCTGATGGGGTCGCGGGTGGGTTCCATGCACCCATTGTGCGCACTCTTGACCGAACCACCGTCCCGAAAATATCTTTCAAAGGTGACCCAGGACGTGAAGGAAATTTTCGGAAACGGTTCCGGGAGCACGCCGCCCGCTGCCCTGGCCGCGAAGGTGCGCACCCTCGCCCCCTCCATGACCCGCTCCATGCAGCGCGTCGCCGAGACCGTCGCCGCCGACCCGGCCGGCTGCGCGGCCCTCACCGTCACCGGCCTCGCCGAACTCACCGGCACCAGCGAGGCCACCGTCGTCCGCACCGCCCGCATCCTCGGCTACCCCGGCTACCGCGACCTGCGCCTGGCCCTCGCCGGGCTCGCCGCGCAGCAGCAGTCCGGGCGGGCGCCCGCCCTCACCACGGACATCGCGGTCGACGACCCGATCGCCGACGTCGTCGCGAAACTCGCCTACGACGAGCAGCAGACCCTCGCCGACACGGCCGCCGGCCTCGACACCGCGCAGCTCGGCGCGGCCGTCACCGCGCTCGCGGCGGCCCGCCGTACCGACGTCTACGGCATCGGCGCGTCCGGGCTCGTCGCCCAGGACCTCACCCAGAAGCTGCTCCGCATAGGGCTCATAGCCCACGCCCACAGCGACCCGCACCTCGCCGTCACGAATGCCGTGCAGCTCAAGGCCGGTGACGTGGCGATCGCGATCACCCACTCCGGGTCCACCGGTGACGTCATCGAGCCGCTGAGAGTCGCCTTCGAGCACGGGGCCACGACCGTGGCGATCACCGGGCGGCCGGACGGGGCGGTGACGCAGTACGCCGATCACATCCTAACGACGTCCACGGCTCGGGAGAGCGAGCTGCGGCCGGCGGCGATGTCGTCGCGGACCAGTCAGTTGCTGGTGGTGGACTGTTTGTTCATCGGGGTGGCGCAGCGGACGTATGAGCAGGCTGCGCCCGCGTTGTCGGCGTCGTACGAGGCGCTGGCGCATCGGCACAGGCGCTGAATCCCACGGTTCGATGTGGCATTTGAGGGGCGCGGGGCTGTGTTCGATTTGCGGCTGCCGCCGCGTGAGCGCGACCAGCCCCCACAACCCCGCAGACAAAGAACAACCGAAAGAGCCGCTTCTCCATGACCTCTACGTCCAACCCCCGTGATCTCCGCGCCGAGTTGGAGTCACTCACCACCGAGGCCTTCCGCCCCGAACTCGCCGGTATCGATCAACTGCCCACCCCCGAGATCGCCCGCCTCATGAACGCCGAGGACGCGACCGTCGCCACCGCGGTAGCCCGCCGCCTCCCCGAGATCTCCGCCGCGATCGACGCCGTGGCCGAGCGGATGGGCAGCGGAGGCCGGCTGATCTACACGGGTGCCGGTACCGCCGGACGGCTCGGCGTGCTGGACGCGTCCGAGTGTCCGCCGACGTTCAACACCGACCCGTCCCAGGTGGTCGGACTGATCGCGGGCGGCCCGGCCGCGATGGTCACGTCCGTCGAAGGGGCCGAGGACTCAAGGGAGTTGGCGCGGGCCGACCTCGACGCGCTCTCACTCACCCCCGACGACACGGTGGTCGGCGTCTCCGCCTCCGGCCGCACCCCGTACGCCATCGCCGCCGTCGAGCACGCACGCGGCCTCGGCGCGCTGACCATCGGCCTGTCCTGCAACGAGCACAGCGCGCTGGCCGCAGCCGCCGAGCACGGCATCGAGGTCGTCGTGGGTCCCGAACTCCTCACCGGATCAACGAGGTTGAAGGCGGGAACGGCCCAGAAGCTGGTCCTCAACATGCTGTCCACGATCACGATGATCCGGCTCGGCAAGACGTACGGGAACCTCATGGTCGACGTCCGCGCCTCGAACGAGAAGCTGCGCGCCCGCTCCCGCCGGATCGTCGCGCTCGCCACCGGCGCCGACGACACGGAGATCGAGCGGGCCCTCGCGGCGACCGACGGCGAGGTGAAGAACGCGATCCTCGTGGTCCTCGCGGGGGTCGACGGCCCGACGGCCGCCCGCCTTCTGGAGGAGTCCGGGGGCCGGCTGCGCGCGGCACTGACCGCCGCGGGCGGCTGACCAGCACGCTCAGGGGGTGGACACCGATACTCCGTACGACATCGCCGCCGCGCTCCTCCCCCTGGTCGGCGGCCCCGCGAACGTCACCTCCGTCGCCCACTGCATGTCCCGCCTCCGCCTCGGGCTGTCCGACCGCTCACTGGTGGACGAGGAGGCGCTGCGCGCACTCCCCGCCGTGCTCGGGATCGTGGACGACGACACGTACCAGATCGTGCTGGGGCCGGGGGTGGTGGCCCGAGTGACCCCGGAATTCGAGAAGTTGACGCGTGGCGGTGCCGAACTGGCCGCCCGAGGCGCGGAGTTGAGGAAGGAGCAACGGGCCCGCAACGCGACCCCCGCCAGACTCCTCCTGCGCCGGATCGCGAACATCTTCGTCCCGCTCATCCCGGCCCTGATCGGCTGCGGGGTGCTGGCCGGCCTCAACGGCCTGCTGGTCAACATGAGTTGGCTATCGGGCCTGACCCCGGCCCTCTCCGCCGTCGCCTCCGCGTTCCTCGCCCTCATCTCGGTCTTCGTCGGCTACAACACGGCGAAGGAGTTCGGCGGAACGCCGGTGCTCGGCGGGGCGGTGGCAGCGGTCGTGGTGTACCCCGGGGTGGCGAAGGTGACGGCGTTCGGGGTCGCCCTCTCCCCCGGCCAGGGCGGAGTGCTGGGCGCGCTGGCCGCCGCGCTGCTCGGCACGTACGTCGAGAAGTGGTGCCGCACCTGGGTCCCCGCCACCCTCGACGTCCTCGTCACCCCCACCCTGACGGTCCTGCTCTCGGGCCTGGCCACGCTCTACGGCCTCATGTACGCGGCCGGCGAGATCTCCACGGCGATCGGCACGGCGGCGAACTGGCTCCTGACGACCACGGGTCCCTTCGCGGGCCTGATCCTGGGCGGCCTCTTCCTGCCCCTGGTGATGCTGGGCCTGCACCAGGCCCTCATCCCCATCCACACCACCCTCATCCAACAGCAGGGCTACACCGTCCTGTTGCCCATCCTCGCGATGGCGGGCGCGGGCCAGGTGGGCGCGGCGGTGGCGGTCTACTTCCGCCTGCGCCACGACACCTCACTCCGTACGACCATCAAGTCGGCCCTTCCGGCGGGGTTGTTGGGCATCGGCGAGCCGCTGGTCTACGGCGTCTCCCTGCCGTTGGGCCGACCGTTCCTGACCGCCTGTGCGGGCGGCGCGGCGGGCGGCGCGTTCGTCGGCTTCTTCGCGACCCTCGGCGACAAGGTGGGCGCGACGGCGATCGGCCCGTCGGGCTGGGCCCTGTTCCCGCTGCTGGCGGGGAACAGGGGGCTGGGGACGACGGCGGCGATCTACGGGGGCGGGCTGCTGACGGGGTACGCGGTGGGGTTCGTGGCGACGTACTTCGTGGGGTTGACCGGGGTACGAGACGAGGCCGGGGCCGGGGCCTCACGGAGCGGGGTCGAGTGACGCTCCCGCCCTCCACACCAGCGTGTACCGCCAGAACAGCCGCTGCCGCAGGCGGACCCCGGGCAGGAGTCGTACGGCCTCGCGGCGGATCTCGGCGAAGGTCAGCTCCGGTGGCCGGGTGACGGCGGTCATGGACACCGGGCGGGAGCCGGCGGCCCGCCCACGGTTCTTCAGCCACCCGACAACGGGATTGAGGAGGACGGAGACGAGGCCGAGCACACCGTCGACGATCCCCTCCTCGCGGGCGCAGCCGACGACCACCAGGGTTCCGCCCGGGGCGAGTTGGTCGCGGAAGCGGGTGAGGGTCTCGGCGAGGGGGAGGTGGTGGAGGGCGGCGACGCAGGTGATGACGTCGTAGGGGCCGACGGGGAGACCGGCGGCTGAGGCGTCGGCGACCGAGAAGGCAACGGGGACGCCGGGCGGGGTCAACTCCCGCGCCCGGCCGATGATTTCGGGATCCGAGTCGATACCGTCCACCACTCCCGTCGCCCGCCCGGCCAGCAACCGCACCAGATCACCGCTCCCGCAACCGACGTCCAGTGCCCGGCCGAAGCTGCGGGGCAACTGCCGTAGCAGCCAAGGGTGGTAGTGGGCGTTGTGGCTCCAGGGGTGGGCCGAGTTGAAGGTGTGGAGGGCCTGGAGCAGGCGGGGTGCGAGGTCGTGAGTGAACGTGGGGTCCCCCTTCCGCGTCGTAGGTGCGGACAGGCGCTGGTGGCCGGAGTCGAAGAGCCTCCGCGCCATCTTCTCAGCCGGGAATCCGTCGTCCGCGACGTCCAGGGGGACTCCATGAACACGCAAGCGAAACGCCACGTCGGCCTGCTCCTCGCACCGCTCCTGGGTGCCTGCCTCCTTGCCGGTTGCGGCGACGACCGGAGCACGGACGACGCGCTGACGCACAGCAAGTCGCAGCAGGCGCAGGAGAAGCGCGCCCGTGCAGTGGCCGACGCCTGGCACGGATCCGCGGCCGCCGCTGCCTGGAGCCGGGGCTACTACCCGTTGGCCGACACGACACAGCCCCCGGCATCGGGCTGGCACAGCGAGGCGGACAAGCAGGCCTACGAGAACGGGAACATCGACCGGCGCGGCAAGCTGCCGACCACCGCGATCACGCAGGGGAAGGTGGAGTGGCGGAGCGGAAGCACACTGAGCCGTCCGCTGGTGGAGCCGAACACGGCGTATCAGTCGTTCGCCCACTACAACAATGCGGGACCCCGGCTCACCGTGACGGGAGTGAAGCTCGGCGAGACCACGATCGCCACGAGCCGGGGAACGGCGACCGTTCCCGCCTGGCTGTTCACTCTCGACGGCTACGACACCCCGCTCAAGCAGGTCGCCGTCACCCCCTCGGACCTCCCCAAGGCGCCGGTCGGACAACCTCGGAAAGGTTCCACCGACAGGCTCTGGAGCGTCACCCGGCTGACCGGAACGGCGACGGACGGCCGCTCTCTCACCGTGCGGGCGACGCACGGAGCCTGCGACGACGGCCCCGTCGTCAACGTGCTGGAGACGGACGAGAGCGTCGTGCTGTACGCCTCGGTCACGGGAGCGCGAAGCGGCGCCTGCACCGCCCAAATCATCGAACAGGACGTACGGGTGGGGTTGCGGCAGCCGCTCGCCGACCGCGTCGTCCTGGACGCCCTCACCGCCCAGCCGGTGCCGTACGGCGGCTAGGGCAGCCGAGCCTCCCGGTTCCGCTCCCGTACCCGGGCCCGCAGCACCTCCTCCTGTGCCGCGGGCCCCGTCGACTCCGGCGGGCACTCCCACTCCCGGCCGCCGCAGACCGGCCGCAACTGCACGTTCCCACCCACGTGCCCCATCACCTCGCCGATCCGCCCGTCCCGTACGTCCACGGCGTGCGCCCCGACCGGCGGCCGTTCGCCCCGCAGCACCGACGCCAGCTTCTCGGCGGTACGGACGTTGCACCGCCCCAGCACGACGAGCGCGAACTTCTCGTCGCTCGCACCCGTCACCGGGTCCACGCACAGGGACGGCAGGACGACACCGACACCGACACCGGTGAGCGCCTCCCGGAGCGAGGCGACGACCTCTTCCGTCGACCGCAGCATTCCTTCACCTCCACAGAGAGTTTCCTGTTCGCAACACAGCGTGTCGGTCCGGTGTCTAACCTGGCCATACGCGAAGTCCCAACAAACTCGGGTGTCAGGGCAGGGAGTTGCTGTGGCAGGACAGAAGGACCTCGACCCGTCGTCGTCACCACGTGCCCTGCTCGGCGCCGAACTCCGCCACGCCCGCGAGAAGGCCGGCCTCAGCCAGGAGGAGTTGGGCAGCGGCTGTTCGTGAGCGGTTCGTTCATCGGGCAGTTGGAGGCGGGGACGCGGCGGATGCTGCCGGAGTACGCGCGCATGCTGGACGTGGAGTTGGGGACGGGGGACTTCTTCACGCGGAATTGTGGAGCGGCGGCGAAGTCCAGGTACCCCGAGCACTTTGCCGAGGCGGCGGAAGTGGAGAAGGAGGCAACGGCGATCAGACAGTACGCGCCGCTCCTGATCCCCGGGCTGCTCCAGACACCGGCGTACGCACGGGCCGTGAACCGCGCGTACGACCCAACTGCAGCCGAGGCGACGATCGACGAGTGGGTGGATGGCCGGATCACACGGACCCGCCTGCTCGATCACCCAACAAAGCCGTTGTTGTGGGCCGTGCTGGACGAGGCGGTGCTACGCCGGGAGACCGGCGGCCGTGCGGTGATGTCGGAAGCCCTGGGCCACGTCGTGGCCGTCGCCCGGCGAGGCCGAGTCATTGTGCAAGTACTGCCGTTCAGCGCAGGTGCGCACAAAGCGATGGAGGGCTCGATGAGGTTGATGGACTTCGCGGAGGCTCCTCCCCTCGTCTACTTCGAGGGCCCTGGGACCGGCCGATTGGAGGACGACCCAACCACCGTCACCCAGCTGAGGTTGACCTTCGAGCTCCTAGTTGCCGTCGCGCTCTCACCAGAGAAGTCCCTAGCCTTGATCGAGACGTTGGCGCAGGATTACGCCCATGAGGAACTTTCCTGACTGCGACCTGAGCACTGTTACCTGGCACAAGTCCAGCTACAGCGGAGGGGGCGGCAACGAGTGCCTGGAAGTAGCCCGCTGGCGCAAGTCAACGCACAGCGGCGGCAGCGGCGGCGACTGCCTCGAAGTCGCCGAAGGCAACCCCACCCTCGTCCCCGTCCGCGACTCCAAGAACCCCCTCGGCCCGAAACTCGTGTTCCGGGCCGCCGCCTGGTCCGCGTTCGTCGGCAGCCTGACGAACTGAGTCCTTCCACCCCTCCCCCATGGGTATCCGTACTCATGCCGGGGCGCGCCCCTCGGTCCACCGTGGTGACACCAACCCGGACCGACCCGAAGGACGCCTCGATGCCGCATTCCTCCCGCCCGCGCCGACTCCTCGCACTCGCCACGGACAACTGGCCGGCCCGGGCCTACCTGGGCGTCGTGGGCACCTCCGTCGTGGTGATGTTCCTCTCCCCGGAGAGTCCCGTCGCCACGGCCCCCTTGGTACTCACCGCACCCCTCTCCCTGCTGGGCATCGTCCTCCCCTTCGGTCCCGGCACCGAAGGCGGCGGGACGGCACAGGGGCTGGCCGTCGGCTCCTGGACGGTGTGGGTCGCGCTGAGCGCGCTGGTGAACGCGGCCGTGATCGGCGCCCTGGCGGCGAGGAAAGCCGCAGCGCCCTCCACAACGCGCCCCGCGACGCGTGCCGCCCGCCTCCGCACCCTGCTCGCGCCCGCCGTCGACAACTGGCCCGCGCGGGTCTACCTCGCCACGGTCACCACGTCGGTGGTGTTCTTCCTCGACGCCGTGTACGTCCTGCCGGACCCGGGGTTCGCCGGGATCTGGCCGCTCATCACGACCGCGCCGCTCAGCTTCGTCCCCCTCGCCGTGTCGATACCGGCCGAACTCCCCGACCTCTCCTGGCTGAGCCCGCCGCTCTTCGCCGCCAGCTGCGCCCTGAGCGGGCTGGTCAACGCCGTACTGCTCGGCCACCTCGCCCGCCTCCTCCGGGCACGCGAAGCGCACCCGGCCGTCTGAGCGGAGGAACGGCGGGGTCCGCCTCGCCACCGGCCCGCGGCAAAGCCGACTATCGTCGGCAGAACCATGAACCACGCCCAGCAGACCGCCCTAGGTCGCGCCCTCCGCCTCCTCGGCGAGCACGGTGAGGCGCTGACGTCCGACACCCCCGACGCCCGGCTGCACGAGGTCAAGGCGGATCTCAAGCGCGCCCTGGACCTGCTGGACGACACCGTCAGCGGCGGCGCGCCGACCACGCGCTGCCCGGAACACCCCAACGGCCCGGTCGACGCCGACGCCCCCGACCTGTGCCTGCTCTGCGAGACCCGGCGCCGCGCGGCCCGCCGCTCCGAGATCAACGGCCCCGACGTGCGGAGGCCGACCGACACCACACCCTCCCGCTACGGCGTGCGCGAGGACCGCCCGCAGGCGCAGCAGCGCTGGCTGCCCGAGCTGTGGAACGGCCAGGCCTGGCAGCTGTGCGGCACCCCGCGCCGCGACCGGCACGAGGCCGAGCTGTATCTCGCGGCCCAGCGCCGCGGTTCGCGCGCCGCGATGGCGTACCGGCTGGTGCACGAGTTCACGGACTACGAGGTGCTGCGCGTGTGGGGCACGCCGGTGCACGTGGACATCGAGCCCTTGGGGAACCTCTGACCGGGCTCAGGTGGTGGCAGCGGGTCGTGCTGGTCGCCTGCCTGTGCGCGCTCGCGCTGCCGCTGTGGTTCGCCGCGCGGAACGTCCACCGGTTCGTCGACGGCGACCGGACGATCGCCCTCCCGCTCTACGTCGGCCGGGACTTGGCCGTGACCGACCGCTCCGACCTGACCTACCACGCGGCCTACGAGTTCGCCGGTGCCGCACTGATCGTCTCGGTCGCCTGGTTCAAGTCCCGCTAGCCGCCCTGCTGTTCCTGCTCCCGCTCCCTTTCGATGACCAACCGCGTCTGTTCCGCGTCCAGTTGGTACACCGTCTCGTGCGCCCGCGGGTCCCGCGCGTGGAAGGTGTGGAACATCGGCCCGGTCTCACCGCCCAGTTCCACGCGTGAGGCCGAGGCCCCGCGCACCGCCCGCTCGGTGCCGTAGGCGGTCGTCAGGTCGATCCGGTTGACGACACCCGGCGTGACCCACACCGGAGTCGCCTCCAGGAAGCCGAAGAGCTGGAGGTGGAAGTGCCCGGTGAGGACGACCCGTACGTCGCTCCCCCGGATCGCCTCCGCCAGCTCCCCGGGATTGCGCAACCCGAAGGCCTGTTGGGTCGGTACGTCGAGGGCGATCGGCGGATGGTGGAAGGCGAGGACCGTGCCGTTTCCGAACGGCGTGCTCAACTCCTCCTTCAGCCAGTCCAGTTGGGCCCCGCTCAGCCGCCCGTACACCTTCCCCGGCACGAGGGAGTCGAGCGTGATGAACCGGTATCCGCCCACGTCACTGACGGCCGCGCACGCGAACTCCACGGGAAACACGGCGGACACGACCCGGTCCGTGCCGTCCGCCGCCAGGTGCCCGCTCCCCAACACCTTCCCGAACGCCTTGCGTTCGTCGTGGTTCCCGGTCGTGTAGAAGACCGGCACCCCGCCCATCCGCCGCGCGAAGCCGCCCACCAGCTCCCGTACGGCCGTGTACGCCTCCACCGCCCCGTCGTTGGCGAGGTCCCCGGTGACGACGATCGCGTCCACTCCGCGCTGGTGCCGGAGTTCGGCGAGCATCAGCCGCAGCGAGTCCGTGGCGTCGACGCCGTGCCGGTTGGGGGCGTCGGTGCGCTCCAGGTGGGTGTCGGACAGGTGGAGAATCCTCATGGTCCGGCACGCTAGCCCGAGTTGGGACCCTCACCAAGAGCCACGGCTCAACGGGTGGCCGGACGCCACATGGTCGTAACGACCTGGCCACCCGCGGTGACGATCTCGTCCCGGACCTCGAACCCGACGCTCTCGTACCGCCTGTTGTTGGCAGGGTTGGTCGACTCCAGATACACGGGAGCGCCATGCTCGCCGAGCGCGTCGATCCGGGCGAGCCCGTCGGCCACCAGCCCCATACCCAGCCCCTTGCCCCGGTGGTCGGCGTGCGTGCCCAGGATGGTCAGGTAGAAGAACGGCTGGGCGGGATGCGCCGCCTCGAACTGCTCCCCCACCGCCATGATCGCCCGGGCGGTCCCCGCATCGGTGACCGCAGCCAACCGCCCCTCAAGCCCGGCGGCCTCCTCCTCGGTCAACTCGACGCCGCCCGGCGGGATGAAGACCGCCGCGGCCTCCACCTCCGGTGTCACCAGCGTCCAGGGATAGCGCAGCGCGGAGCCGGCATAGACCCGCCACATCACGGCCGCCTGCTCGGCCCGCCGCCGCTCGTCCGGGAACGCGGGCCCCCACACCGGGTCGTGGAGGAAGGCACTGGTGAACGTGGCGACGACGGCATCGAGATCGGCGACCGTGGCCACCCGGCTGGCGGAAGTCATACGATCACCGTACGCACGCCCACGGAGCTTCGCGCACGAGGGGGACGAGGGAAACGACGGCCGGAGCGGCAGGGCGGACAAGACATCATGGGGTTCCCGAGAGACCCGGACACCGGCGCCATGTGGGCCATGCTGCTGGTGGCGGCGGGCCTGCCCGCGCTGCTGTACGCGGGCATCGCCCGGTTCACCGGACACGGGCGCAAAGGGGGCCCGGTCTGGCGTCCGCTGCACGACCGGCTCTACCTGGTCTGCGCCCTGCTCGCCGTCGTCGGCCACGCGGGCGGCTCGGTCGTCGTCGAGGGCTGGGGGGACGTGTTCGGATTCACGCCGAGCGCGTCCATGAGCGGCTGCTTCTCCAGCGCCCTCGCCTACGCCGCCGGCGGCGACCAGGAGGGCCGTGCGCTGCGCCCCATGCTCCTGCTGCTGGCGCCGTACTCGATCGCCCTCGGGTTCTTCGGCCGCATCGCGGGCTGAGCGGCCGGGACTGCCCAGGACCCTGGCCGGCATCATCCAGCCCGACCGGCACCTTCCAGCCCAGGCCGGCATCATCCAGCCCGTCCGGCACCTTCCAACCCAGGCTGGCATCATCCAGCCCGTCCGGCGTTTGAGGACGAGGCCCTTCAGGGCCGATGGGGGTCTGGGGGCGCAGCCCCCAGGGACGCGCACCCCCACCGACCCGCGCCTCTCACACCTAGCTCAGCGAGCGCAGCGCCGCCGCGTCGTACGGCGCAAGCTCCTCCACCCGCCCCGCAAGCACCTTCGCCGCCCACTCCGGGTCCTGAAGCAGCGCCCGCCCCACCGCGACCATGTCGAACTCGTCGCGCTCCAGGCTGTCGAGGAGGTCCTCGATGCCCTTGACCGGCGCGCCCTCGCCACGGAAGCCCTTGAGGAAGTCGCCGTCGAGGCCGACCGAGCCGACGGTGATGGTCTGCTTGCCGATGAGCTTCTTGGTCCAGCCCGCGAGGTTGAGGTCGGAGCCGGTCTCCTCGAACTCGGGGAGCCAGTAACGGCGGGTGGAAGCGTGGAAGACGTCGACGCCCGCCGCGGCGATCGGGGTCAGGATCGCCTCCAGCTCCTCCGGGGTCTCCGCGAGCCGCGCACCGTAGACGTCCTGCTTCCACTGCGAGAAACGGAAGATGATCGGGAACTCCGGGGAGACCGTCTCCCGTACGGCCGCCACGATCTCCGCCGCGAACTTGGTGCGGGCGACCGGGTCACCGCCGTAGGCGTCCGTACGGCGGTTGGTGCCCGCGTACAGGAACTGGTCGAGGAGGTACCCGTGGGCGCCGTGCAGCTCGACCCCGTCGAAGCCGATCCGCTCCGCCGCCGCGGCGGCCTCGGCGAAGGCGCCGATGACGTCGTCCAGGTCCCGCTGCGTCATGGCCGTACCGGTGACCTCGTCGCTGCCGATGCGCAGCCCGGAGGGACCAACCGCGGGGGCGTCGGCGTAGGGCGGCTGGCCCTGCTCGCGGACCATGCCGATGTGCCACAGCTGCGGCACGATCGTGCCGCCCGCCGCGTGCACGCCCTCGGCGACCTTCGCCCAGCCCGCGAGTTGCTCCGCGCCGTGGAAGCGCGGGACGCGGTCGCTCTGCCCGGCCGACTCGTGACCGACGTAGGTGCCCTCGGTGACGATGAGGCCGACGCCCGCGGCGGCCCGGCGGGAGTAGTACCCGACCACGTCCTCACCGGGAATGCCGCCCGGCGAGAACTGCCGGGTCATCGGCGCCATGACGATCCGGTTGGGGACGGTCAGGCCGTTGAGGGTGATCGGACGGGCGAGGACTTCGGCCGCTCGGGAGGCGGGGGCGGTCGTAGACACGTGTGGGGGCTCCTCGGACTACAAGGCACTGGGTACCGGACGGTATGTGCGTATGCATCGATCATGCGTCAACAACAACCTCCGGGCCAAGCCCGTCATTCCACCCACCTCGTCCGAGACCCTGTGATCCCGCACACGCCCGAGGGCGGTACCCCCCGCCAGAAGCAGGAAGTACCGCCCTCGGTAAGACCGTTGATCAACCGGAAGGGGTCGATCAGAAGTCCATGTCACCGCCCGGCATGCCGCCGCCGGCCGGCGCGGACGCCTTCTCCGGCTTGTCGGCGATGACGGCCTCGGTGGTGAGGAAGAGCGCGGCGATGGAGGCGGCGTTCTGCAGGGCAGAGCGCGTGACCTTCGCCGGGTCGATGATGCCTTCCTTGACCAGGTCGACGTACTCACCGGTCGCGGCGTTGAGGCCGTGACCCGGGGTGAGGTTGCGGACCTTCTCCACCACGACGCCGCCTTCGAGGCCGGCGTTGACGGCGATCTGCTTCAGCGGGGCCTCAAGGGCCAGCTTCACGATCGCGGCACCGGTGGCCTCGTCACCTTCGAGCTCAAGCTTCTCGAAGACGTGGCCCGCCTGGATGAGCGCGACGCCGCCACCGGCGACGATGCCCTCCTCGACGGCCGCCTTCGCGTTGCGAACGGCGTCCTCGATGCGGTGCTTGCGCTCCTTGAGCTCGACCTCGGTGGCCGCGCCCGCCTTGATGACGGCGACGCCGCCGGCGAGCTTGGCGAGGCGCTCCTGGAGCTTCTCGCGGTCGTAGTCCGAGTCGCTGTTCTCGATCTCGGCGCGGATCTGGTTGACCCGGCCGGCGACCTGGTCGGCGGAGCCGGAGCCGTCGACGATGGTGGTCTCGTCCTTGGTGATGACGACCTTGCGGGCGCGGCCGAGGAGGTCCACGGTCGCGTTCTCCAGCTTGAGGCCGACCTCCTCGGAGATGACCTCGCCGCCCGTGAGGATGGCGATGTCGCCGAGCATGGCCTTGCGGCGGTCGCCGAAGCCCGGAGCCTTGACGGCGACGGACTTGAAGGTGCCGCGGATCTTGTTGACGACCAGCGTGGACAGGGCCTCGCCCTCGACGTCCTCGGCGATGATCAGCAGCGGCTTGCCCGACTGCATGACCTTCTCCAGGAGCGGGAGCAGGTCCTTGACGTTGGCAATCTTCGAGTTGGCGATCAGGATGTACGGGTCGTCGAGGACGGCCTCCATACGCTCCATGTCGGTGGCGAAGTACGCCGAGATGTAGCCCTTGTCGAAGCGCATGCCCTCGGTGAGCTCAAGCTCGAGACCGAAGGTCTGCGACTCCTCGACGGTGATGACGCCTTCCTTGCCGACCTTGTCCATCGCCTCGGCGATGAGCTCGCCGATCTGGGTGTCGGCGGCGGAGATGGAGGCCGTCGAAGCGATCTGCTCCTTGGTCTCCACGTCCTTGGCCTGCTCCAGCAGGGCACCGGAGACGGCCTCGACGGCCTTCTCGATACCGCGCTTGAGGGCCATCGGGTTGGCGCCCGCGGCTACGTTGCGCAGACCCTCCTTGACGAGGGCCTGGGCGAGGACGGTCGCGGTGGTCGTACCGTCACCGGCGACGTCGTCCGTCTTCTTGGCGACTTCCTTGACCAGCTCGGCGCCGATCTTCTCGTACGGGTCCTCGAGCTCGATCTCCTTGGCGATGGAAACACCATCGTTGGTGATCGTGGGGGCGCCCCACTTCTTCTCGAGGACGACGTTGCGGCCCTTGGGGCCAAGGGTGACCTTGACGGCGTCGGCGAGCTGGTTCATCCCGCGCTCGAGACCGCGCCGTGCCTCCTCGTCGAACGCGATGATCTTGGCCATGTGAAGTGGTCCTCCCGGACTGGGGTGGATTGCTCCGGACCGCGCTGGCGCCCGCGACGGACGGCCTGCCTGCCCCGGTGGTTCCTTGCACCACCTGGCCTGCGGGCCTCACCGACCCGGTCCTTCGTTATCACTCTCACCTTCAGAGTGCTAACGCCAATGATTAGCACTCGGCATGGTCGAGTGCAAGCGGCTACCAGGTTCTGGGCCCCTCGGCTCGCGGGCGCGCGCGAGCCCGGAAGGGCCGGGCATGCCGAAGGGCCCGTACCCCAGGAGGAGACCCCCCAGGAGTACGAGCCCTTCGATGAAGAACGAAGAACGTCGCTGCTGTTCGTCGGCGCGTGCTTCAGCCGGTCGCGAGCCGGACCATGTCCGCCTGCGGCCCCTTCTGACCCTGCGAGATCTCGAAATCGACCCGCTGACCCTCTTCCAGGGTGCGGTAGCCGTCCATCTGAATCGCGCTGTAGTGGACGAAAACATCCGCACCACCGTCGACCGCGATGAAGCCGTACCCCTTCTCCGCGTTGAACCATTTGACGGTGCCCTGAGCCATGCCTAACTCCCCTATTACTGGCCCTTGCACGGATCCGCACTTCGCGGATCCGGGTCAGACCTCACCCCCCACAGGATTGGGGGCGTGCGCCGGAACGCGTCGACCGCGGCCGAATGTATCCGTCCAACTGCCGTCTGCAACAGGTCAATCCGACGAGAATTCCAGGCAGGACCGGTCGGGAATTTACGGAGAATTCGTCCGACTTCAGGGCAAGTCGGGCCGGATAAAGGGAACATAAGGCGCAAAAGACCTGCACACTTTGGCTACTTCTCATCGCACGCGGAGCCGGTACTCATATGCGTTCGGCATGCGGAGTGGAGCGCGTTCCCCAACTGTACCCCGCTCAACCCTACAGAATTGCCCCCTCCGCTTCTCTCGCGGAGGGGGCAATTCGATGAACACTCGGTAATCGGCATTACCGAGGGTAACGACTAGCCTCCGGCAACGGCCGGAATGATCGAGACGCCGGCCCCGTCCGGAGTGGCCGTCTCCAGCCCCTGCTCGAACCGCACGTCGTCGTCGTTGACGTACACATTGACGAACCGGCGCAGCTTCCCCTGGTCGTCGAGGACGCGGGCGGAGATCCCGGTGTGGTTCTTCTCCAGGTCCGAGATGACCTCGGCGAGGGTCGCACCTTCGGCGGTCACCTCGGCCTGCCCGCCGGTGTAGGTGCGCAGGATGGTGGGGATGCGGACACTAACGCTCACGATGAAACCTCCGGTCAGCTGTTTTTTGGGGGCGCGGGGAACTGCGCGACCAGCCCCCGCCGGCCCGCAGACACACAACGACGCTAGGACGCGAGCCCAGCTTCCCTGAACGACTCAAGGCTCGGACGGATGGTCGCGGTGAGCCCGGTACCGGCAACGGCATCCAGCGTCTTCAGACCATCACCCGTGTTCAGCACGACAGTCGTCAACGTCGGATCCAGCAGCCCGTTCTCGATCAGCTTCTTCGCCACACCGACGGTCACCCCACCGGCGGTCTCCGCGAAGATCCCCTCCGTGCGCGCCAGCAGCTTGATCGCGTCGACGACCTGCTCGTCGTTGACGTCCTCCACCGCACCGCCCGTACGCCGTGCGATGTCCAGCACGTAAGGACCGTCCGCCGGGTTCCCGATGGCGAGCGACTTCGCGATGGTGTTCGGCTTCTGCGGGCGTACGACGTCGTGCCCGGCCTTGTAGGCCACGGACACCGGCGAGCAGCCCTCCGCCTGGGCGCCGAAGATCTTGTAGGGCCTGTCCTCGACGAGCCCGAGCTTGATCAGCTCCTGCAGCCCCTTGTCGATCTTCGTGAGCTGCGAGCCGGAGGCAATCGGGACCACCAGCTGGTCGGGAAGCTGCCAGCCGAGCTGCTCGCAGATCTCGTACGCCAGCGTCTTGGAGCCCTCGGCGTAGTACGGCCGGAGGTTGACGTTGACGAAGCCCCAGCCCTCGCCGGCCGGGTCGCCGATCAGCTCGGAGCAGAAGCGGTTCACGTCGTCGTAGTTGCCCTCGATGCCGACGAGCTCGCCGCCGTAGATGGCGGCCATGACGACCTTGCCCTCTTCGAGGTCGTGCGGGATGAACACGCAGGAGCGGAAGCCGGCCCGGGCGGCGGCGGCGCCGACGGCGCCGGCGAGGTTGCCGGTGGAGGAGCAGGAGAGGGTGGTGAAGTCGAAGGCGCGGGCCGCCTCGATGGCCTGGGCCACGACGCGGTCCTTGAAGGAGTGCGTCGGGTTGCCGGAGTCGTCCTTCACGAACAACTTGCCCGCGTCGACGCCCAGTTCGCGGGCGAGGTTGTCGGCCTGGACGAGCTTGGTCCAGCCGGGGTTGATGTTCGGCTTGGTCGCCACGTCGGCGGGGACGGGCAGGAGGGGCGCGTAACGCCAGATGTTCGCGGGGCCCGCTTCGATCTGCTTGCGGAGCTCTTCGGTGTCGTAGGCCGAGAAGTCGTAGGCGATCTCCAGCGGGCCGAAACACTCCTCGCAGGCGAAGACCGGGCCGAGCGGGACGCGGTGGCCGCACTCGCGGCAGGACAGCGCGGCGGCGGGTCCGAGATCAACGGTGTTCGTGGAGTTCGGTTCCGCGGCGGTCGTGTCCGTCTTCGCGGGGTTCGTGGTGCTTGCGACAGTCTGCGCAGCCATGGAGGCGAGGCCCTTTCCTCATCTTCCTCACGACGCGTTTCGCCGTGAGACGGATTTGGCACCTTCCCGAGCCGGGAGCCTCGGCACATGGACACCATGCGACAAGACCGGCTGGAGGGTTGCCGGGGCTTCAACGGGCCGTATCCCTCTGCCCCTCTGGATGAGCGGTGTTCAGTTGTGTATGCGATTGTCCCGCCGACGGCCCCCGACATGCGATGGTCATCAGCGTTGTTCAAGACTGTAACCGAAGGCCAGGACAGTTGAGTGAGCCGTCCGAACCGCGAGATGGATCACTTACTCACTGTCTGTGACCAACTCTCGCCGAGAGAACGCAGAGGAGCCGCGCAACGTGCTGAAGGAAGTCGAGCACTGGCTGAGCACCCGCTCCTGGTCCCTGACCGATCGGCCGCTCCACAAGATCCTGGCCGCGAAGCACCGCACGGGCCAGTCGGTCTCCGTCGTGCTGCCCGCGCTGAACGAGGAAGCGACGGTCGGTGACATCGTCGCGATCATCCGTCACGACCTCATGCAGCAGGTCCCGCTCGTCGACGAGATCGTCGTCGTCGACTCCGGGTCCACCGACCGCACCTCCGAGGTGGCCGCCGCGGCGGGCGCCCGGGTCGTGCACCGCGACGACATCCTGCCCCGCATCCCCGCCGTGCCCGGCAAGGGCGAGGTGCTGTGGCGCTCGCTGCTGGTCACCAGCGGCGACATCGTCTGTTTCATCGACGCGGACCTGAAGGAGTTCTCCTCCGACTTCGTCACCGGGATCGTGGGCCCGCTGCTCACCGACCCCGGCGTCGACCTCGTCAAGGCGATGTACGACCGCCCGCTCGGCGGCGCCGCCGGCCAGGGCGGGCGTGTCACCGAGCTGATGGCCCGCCCGCTGCTGAACATGCACTGGCCTCAACTGGCCGGATTCGTGCAGCCGTTGGGCGGCGAGTACGCGGCCCGCCGCTCGCTGCTCGAACAGCTCCCGTTCCCCGTCGGCTACGGCGTCGAGCTGGGCATGCTCGTCGACGCGCTGCACCTGGTGGGCCTGGACGCCCTCGCACAGGTCGACGTGGGTGTGCGCAAGCACCGGCACCAGGACGGGCAGGCGCTGGGCCGTATGGCCGCGCAGATCTACCGCACGGCACAGCTGCGGCTGGCCCGCGGGCATCTCATCCGGCCGTCCCTCACGCAGTTCGAGCGGGGGCCGGAGGGTTTCGAGCCGCGCACGTACTCCGTGGACACGGAGGAACGGCCGCCGATGGCGGACGTCACCGAGTACCAGTCACGCAAGGTGGCGTAGCCCACACGGTCACCGGTGGCCGTATACGGACTCCGACGGTCCGCCGCGGGGCGTCCGTACGTTTGAGTGTTTCCGGGCCGGGCTAGGTTGTGCCGTATGGCTTCTACGTCGTCCACTTCGCCCACGTCGTCCGTGTCCGGTGCTGCCCAGGTCCTCGTCGCGTCCAATCGCGGTCCGGTCTCGTACGAGGTGGGCGACGACGGTTCGCTGCACGCCCGGCGCGGCGGCGGCGGGCTGGTGTCCGGGCTGTCGGCGATCGGGCCGGACGCGGGGGCGCTGTGGGTGTGCTCGGCCCTGTCCGACGGCGACCGGGAGGCGGTGCGGCAAGGCGTCGGCGAGGACGGCGTGCGGATGCTGGACATTCCGGCCGACGTGCACGCCGACGCGTACAACGGCATCGCCAACTCCGTGCTGTGGTTCGTCCACCACATGCTGTACCAGACCCCGCTGGAGCCGGTCTTCGACGCGGAGTTCCGGCGCCAGTGGGCGTCGTACGAGACGTACAACCGGGCGTTCGCCGAGGCGCTGGCCGAAGAGGCGGCCGAGGGCGCGGCGGTGCTGGTGCAGGACTACCACCTGTGTCTGGTGCCGGGGATGCTCCGCGAACTCCGCCCCGACCTGCGGATCGGGCACTTCTCGCACACGCCGTGGGCGCCGCAGGACTACTTCGCGATGCTGCCCGACGACATCCAGGCGCGGCTGGTGGAGGGCATGCTCGGGGCGGACCGGGTGGCGTTCCTGACCTGGCGGTGGGCGACCGCGTTCCAGAACTGCGTGCAGGGGCTCGACCCGTACAGGTGGCTCCCCAAGCGGCCGTCCGGCGCGCCCCGGTCGATCGAGCACCTGGAGCAGGAGCGGATCACCCGCAGGACGCTCATCGGTGTCCACGGGCTCGGCGCCGACGCCGAGTTCCTGCACGCCCGCTCGCACCAGGCGGACGTCGAGGAGCGGATGGTCTCCCTGCGCGAGGAGATCGGCGAGGGCCGCAAGGCCATCGTCCGGGTGGACCGGACCGAGCTGTCGAAGAACATCGTGCGCGGGCTGCTGGCGTACCGGCAGCTGCTCGACGACCACCCCGAGTGGCGGGAGCGGGTCGTGCACGTGGCCTTCGCCTATCCGTCGCGGCAGGACCTCGCCGTGTACCGGGACTACACGGCCGAGGTGCAACGGGTCGCCGACGAGATCAACTCCCTTTACGGCACGCCTGGTTGGACCCCGGTCGTCCTCCACGTCAAGGACGACTTCGCCCGCTCACTGGCCGCGTACCGGCTCGCCGACGTGGTCCTCGTCAACCCCATCCGCGACGGCATGAACCTCGTCGCCAAGGAGGTCCCGGTCGTCTCCGACGAGGGCTGCGCGCTGGTCCTCTCCCGGGAGGCGGGCGCCTTCCAGGAACTGGGCAAGGACGCCATCACCGTCAACCCGTACGACGTGATCGGCACGGCCGACGCCCTCCACGAGGCACTGACCATGCCGGACGAGGAACGCGCCGAGCGGACAAAGAGGTTGGCAGCGGCGGCGACGGCACTCCCCCCGGCCCAGTGGTTCCTGGACCAGCTGAACGCCTTGCGGGATCAGGCAAGTTGATCACGATGCGCGGGCGGCGGAGCGCCAGGGCGGCCGACCGGGGACACTCGACCCGACGCGACAACCTGGCCCAGCGCCCACCAACACCCGCGCGGGATCGGCGAAGTTGAACGTCGAGCCCCGAAGCGCCGACAGCAGGGCTACGGTCCCGGCCGGCGACGTCCGCCGCGTAGTCGCGGCGGGCCCGGGCCGTCACCCGCCACTGCCGGCGCGGGGCGCAGGGGCCGCCGAACGAGGACACCCGGGCCGCCGCGGAAACCTGCCGTAGCCCCCGCCAACTCCCCCACCCGATCAGCCGAGTTGAGCCGCCAGCGCCGACAGCAGGGTCACGACCCCCGCCGCGCCGTCCACCACCAGGTCCGCCCGCTCCCGTAGTTCTGTCACCTCGTCGTTGCCACTGCACACGAGGAGGCCGGGGAGGCCGTCGGAGCGGAGTTTCTCCACGGCGGCGAAGGCGGGGAGGTCGCCGAGGTCGTCGCCGGCGTACAGGACGGACTCGGCGCCCGTCTCGCGGAGGTAGTCGGTGAGGGCGACGCCCTTGTCCATGCCGGGTGGGCGCAACTCCAGGACCAGGCGGCCGGGTTCGACGATCAGGCCGTGGCGGGTGGCGAGGTCGGTGAGGGGGGCGCGGAGGGCCTCGAAGGCGGCCTGGGGGTCCGTGGCGCGGCGGGTGTGGACGGCGACGGCACGGCCCTTCTCCTCGATCCAGGTGCCCTGCCAGGCACCGATCCGGTCGAGGAAGCCCGGGAGTTCGGCGCGGACCGCCGCGACGCCCGGGTGCGGGGCGGGGGCGCTGACCGTACTGCTCACCGCGTCCCAGCGCTCCGTGCCGTAGTGGCCGAGGACGACCAGGTGTTCCAGGCCCGGGACGCCCGCGAAGCCGCCGTTGCGGACCGCCACGCCCGCCGGGCGGCCGGTGATCACGGCGACGGCGGCGACCTTCGGGGCGAGGGCGGCCAGCGCGGGCACCGCGCCGGGGTGCGCGCGGGCCTGGTCGGGGTCCGCGACGATCGGTGCGAGTGTGCCGTCGAAGTCGAGCCCGATCACCGCGGCGGACGGGCGCGCGAGGATCGCTTCCAGGCCCTCACGCCCGGCGCCGGTGCGCGGGGTCGGCAGTACATCCGGGGAATGGACGGGATCGGTGGAGTCCTTAGGGCTGCCCATACGGCGACCCTATCCGGGCGGAGCCGACCGCACCCCTCACCCACCCTCGCTCGGCCGGACCCTCACCGCTCCGAACGCCGCGTGTCCCGGACCCGTCTCAGCCTGTTGACCGTGACCGGGTCGTGGGCGAGCGCCCGCTCGTCGTCCAGCAGGGCGTTGAGCAGCTGGTAGTAGCGCACGGGGGCCAGGCCCAGCTCCTCGCGTATCGCACGCTCCTTCGCGCCGGGGCCCGGGAAGCCGCGGCGCTCCAGCGCGAGGATGTCCTGTTCCCTCCGGTGGAGGGGAGGAAGACGCGAGGGGCGGTCCTTGTCCATGCCCTGCACCGTAGCCCCCGCCACTGACAGCGGCCCCGGCCCACCCGGGCCTCCCCCTACTTGCCGCTCTCCGCCAGCGTCGCCGCCGCCTGCAGCTGCCCCAGCACCACGCCGGGGCTGCCGTTCGCGGCGACCGCCCGCCCTATGCGCTTCTTGATGTCGGCGCTGACCGTGGCCCAGGAGGTGTTGCCGACCGGGTAGAGCGTGGAGAGGGGAAGCTCCTCCAGGAACGGGCGGAGGTCCTGGTCCTGCTTCGACGCCTCCATCACCTTCGACGCGGAGTTCGTCACCGGCAGCAGGTCGTACTCGCGGGAGAAGGCGAGGACGTTCTTCTCGCTGTAGACGTAGTCGAGGAAGTCGCCGATCTGGTCCCGGTGGCCGTTCTGCTTGAACGCGGTCATCCAGTCGGCGACACCCATCGTGGTCTTGGCCTTGCCGCTGCGCCCCGGCATCGCGACCGTGCCGAACTTGACGCCCTTCTTCGCCGCCTGCTGGATGAGCGTGGGGTGTCCATTCAGCATGCCTACGTCGCCGTTCGCGAAGGCGGCGAACGCGTCCGCGCGGTTGAGCTCGGCGGGTGCGACGGGACCGGTCAGCCCCTTGCCGACGAGGTTGTCGCGCAGCCAGGTGAAGGTGGAGATGTTCTCCGCGGAGTCCAGGGTGTAGGTGCTGCCGAGGTCGTCGGTGTAGCCGCCGCCCCCGCCCAGCAGCCACTGCATGGTCTCGGCCTGCGCCTCCTCGGAGCCGAGCGGCAGCGCGAACGGGTACTTCACGCCGTGCGACTTCAGCGCCTCCGCGTCCGCCGCCAGCTCGCTCCAGTCCTTCGGCGGGGTCAGTCCGGCCTCGGTGAAGAGGGTCTTGTTGTAGAAGAGGACGCGCGTGGACGCGGCGAACGGCATGCCGTACTGGACGTGGTCGACGTCCCCGGCGTCCGCGAGCGGTTCCAGGAAGTCGGCCTCCACGGGGATGGAGAGCAGGTCGGCGGTGGAGTACAGCCTGCCCTCGTCGGCGTAGTCGGCGTACGCGCCGATCTGCGCCATGTCCGGGGCCTTCCCGGCGTCGACCATGGCCCTGACCTTGGCGTCGACCTCGTTCCACGAGTACACGCCGACGTCGATCTTCACACCGGGGTGCTTGGCCTCGTACGCCTTGACGAGCGCGTCCCAGTACTTCTGCGAACTGTTGGACGCCGAGTCGCCGTAGTCGGCGGCGACGAGTCTCAGGGTGACGTCACCGGAGTCCCCGCCTAGGCCGCAGCCGCCGAGGACCGCCGTCATGCCCAGTACGGACATCGCCGCGATCATTCCTGTCCTGCGCCGCTGCACTGCTGACTCCCCAAAGCTTTGCCGTCGTGACGTTCGCTCCGCGAACCCATAAGGTCTACACCACATAAGTGGACTAGACCTCTCGCGGGTAGACGGGCCACACTATCCCCCGTGAGACATGTCATCGCCCTCGACGTGGGCGGCACCGGGATGAAGGCCGCCCTAGTGGGGGCCCACGGCGAGCTGCTGCACCGGGCCCGCCGGGCGACCGGCCGCGAGCGCGGTCCGGACGCGGTCGTCGAGCACATCCTCGGCTTCGCCGCCGAGCTGCGCGCGTACGGCGAGGAGCAGTACGGCGAGCCCGCGTCCGCCGCCGGCGTCGCCGTCCCCGGCATCGTCGACGCCGAACGGGGCGTCGCCGCCTACTCGGCCAACCTCGGCTGGCGGGACGTACCCCTGCGCGACCTGCTCGCCGCCCGCCTCGGCGGTGTCCCGGTCGCCCTCGGCCACGACGTCCGCACCGGCGGCCTCGCCGAGGGCCGGATCGGCGCGGGCAAGGGCGCCGACCGCTTCCTGTTCGTGCCGCTGGGCACCGGCATAGCGGGCGCCATCGGCATCGACGGCCGGGTGGAGGCGGGCGCGCACGGCTTCGCGGGCGAGATCGGCCACATCGTCGTACGCCCCGGCGGCGCCCCCTGCCCCTGCGGCCAGACCGGCTGCCTGGAGCGGTACGCGTCGGCGGCGGCGGTGACGGAGGCGTGGGTGGCCGTTTCCGGCGACCCCGGGGCGGACGCGGCGGACTGCGCGAAGGCGGTCGCGTCCGGTGACCCTCGCGCGGAGAAGGTCTGGCAGGAAGCCGTCGACGCCCTCGCCGACGGCCTCGTCACCGCCCTCACCCTCCTGGACCCCCGCACGATCATCATCGGTGGCGGCCTGGCGGAGGCGGGGGAAACGTTGTTCGCACCACTGCGGGAGGCGGTCGAGGGCCGGATCACCTTCCAGAAACTCCCGACGATCGTCCCCGCGGCCCTGGGGGACACAGCCGGATGCCTCGGTGCCGGCCTCCTGGCCTGGGATCTCCTACAAACCACTGACCGCACGGAGGTAGCACACTGATGGCAGCCGACCCAGGGGCGCGGGACAGCGTCGATATGCGGCTCCGCCGCGGGGCGCGACCGGCCACGACGAACCCGCACCCCGCAACGGCGAATGCACCCCTGATCCTGTCCGGCGCGAACGTGGTCCTCCCCACAGGAACCGTCCAGAACGGCCGAGTGATCGTCGACGGCACCCGCATCGCCGGTGCCGCCCCCGACAACGCCCAGGTGCTCGACGTCACCGGCCACTGGCTGGTCCCGGGATTCGTCGACATCCACAACCACGGCGGCGGCGGAGCCTCCTTCACCTCCGGCACCGTCGAGGACGTCCTCAAGGGCATCCACACCCACCGCCTGCACGGCACGACGACCCTCGTCGCCTCGACCGTCACCGGCGAGATGGACTTCCTGGTCCAGCGCGCCGGCCTGCTCTCCGAACTCGCCGAGCAGGGCGACCTCGCCGGCATCCACTTCGAGGGCCCGTTCATCTCGCCGTGCCGCAAGGGCGCGCACTCCGAGGCGCTGCTGCGCGAGCCGGACCCGGCGGACGTGCGCAAGCTGGTCGACGCGGCGCGCGGCAGCGCCAAGATGGTCACCCTCGCGACCGAACTGCCGGGCGGCCTCGACTCCGTACGGCTGCTCGTCGAACTCGGCGTCATCGCGGCGATCGGGCACACGGACGCGTCGTACGAGCAGACGGTGGATGCGATCGACGCGGGCGCGACCGTGGCCACGCATCTGTTCAACGCGATGCCGCAGCTCGGGCACCGGGAGCCCGGTCCGATCGCGGCGCTGCTCGAAGACGAGCGCGTCACGGTCGAGTTGATCAACGACGGTACGCATCTGCACCCGGCGTCACTGGAGTTGGCGTTCCATCACGCGCGCGCGGACCGCGTGGCGTTCATCACGGACGCGATGGACGCGGCGGGCTTCGGCGACGGCCGGTACATGCTCGGTCCGTTGGAGGTCGAGGTGAGTGAGGGTGTGGCGCGGCTGGTGGAGGGCGGTTCGATCGCGGGCTCGACGCTGACCCTGGACCGGGCCTTCAAGCGTTCGGTGACGGTCGACCGGCTGCCGGTCGAGGACGTGGTCGCCGCGATCTCCGCCAATCCGGCGAAGCTGCTGGGGAGTTACGACGAGATCGGCTCGCTGGAGCCCGGCAAGTACGCCGACCTGGTGCTGCTGGACTCCGACTTCGACCTCAAGGGCGTGATGCGGCGCGGCAGTTGGGTGGTCGAGCCCCAACTGGGGTGATATGTGACGTGGTTGACGGCGGCGGTTGTCCCGGGGGACTGGGAGGACCGCCGCCCGTTTGACATCATCGAGCCTCCGGAACACAGAGCAAGCGCATTCATGCGGTCTTCGGGGGAGGTCGCCCGGTGATTCTCACCGTCACACTGAACACCGCGCTCGACATCACCTATCGGGTACGGGAGTTGCGGCCGCACGGCACACACCGCGTCTCCGAGGTGACCGAGCGGCCCGGCGGCAAGGGGGTCAACGTGGCCCGGGTGCTGGCCGCCCTCGGCCACGAGGTGACGGTGACCGGCTTCACGGGCGGCGCCACCGGACGGGTCGTACAGGAACAACTCGCCAGTACACCGGGGGTGTTGGACGCGCTGGTCCCGGTCTCCGGGGCCACCCGGCGCACGACGGCGATCGTGGACGAGCTGACCGGTGACACGACTCAACTCAACGAGCCCGGCCCGACGGTCACTTCGGCGGAGTGGTCGGCGTTCCAGGAGGCGTACGAGGCCCTGCTCGGCGAGGTGTCGGCGGTGGCCCTGTGCGGGAGTCTGCCGCCGGGCGTTCCGGTGGGCGCGTACGCGGGCCTGGTCCGCACGGCACGGGCGGCCGGCGTCCCCGTCCTCCTGGACACCAGCGGTGAGCCCCTCCGCCGCGGAGTCGCCGCCCGCCCCGACATCGTCAAGCCCAACACCGACGAACTGGCCGAACTCACCGGCTCCCACGACCCGTTGCGCGCCACTCAGGACGCACGACGCCGGGGCGCCCGCACGGTGGTCGCCTCCCTGGGCGCCCGGGGCCTCCTCGCGGCGACCCCGGAAGGCACCTGGCACGCGACACCCCCGGCCCGAATACACGGCAACCCCACCGGCGCGGGCGACTCGGCGGCCGCGGGCCTGCTGTCGGGACTGGTGGAGCGGCTACCGTGGCCGGCCCGGCTGGCCCGCGCGGTCGCCCTGTCGGCGGCGACCGTACTGGCGCCGGTGGCGGGCGAGTTCGACCGGGCGGCGTACGAGGAGCTGCTGGGGCGGGTCGCGGTGAGGGGGGACGCCACGGCGGCCTAGGTCAGCCGTTCGCCAGGTACACCTGGTCGAAGTTGACGTCGCACTGGTCGCCCTGCTCGCAGGAGATCTTGATGGTGTTGGTGCCCTTGTTGAGCTGGACGGACGCCCAGGTCTCCGTCCAGCCCTTCTCGTAGTTGCCCTCGGGGGCCCTCGCGAAGTTGCTCAGGTTGAGCGGGCGGGACTGGGCCGTGCCGTTGACCGTGAGGGTGGCGGTGGCGTCCTTGCCGGGTACGCCGTAGTTGACGTACAGGCGGTAGCCGCCTTTCTTCGTGATGCCGCTCACGTTCCAGGTCACGGTCGCGCCGACCGCGTTGAAGCCCGTCACATAGACACCGCCGTCGGCCTTGGCGCCGTCGACGTCGGATGCCGTGGTGGCGCCGCCGCCCAGCAGCAGGGCCTTGGCGTCGATCTTCGGCAGTTCCGCCGCGTCCGACGCGCTGCTGCTCGCCGACGGACTCGAAGAAGCGCTCTGCGAAGCCGAAGGCGTGCTGCCCGCCTCGTTGCCCGTCTTGGTGTCGTCGTTGCCGTTCATCATCGCCACGCTGATGCCGATGACCACCGCGGCGACCACCGCGATCGCGCCGATCAGCAGGCCCTTGGTGTTGGGGCCGCGGCCCCGGCCGCCGCCGCGGCCGCCGTCGTGGGACGGGGGCTGCTGGGTGGGCGGGGCGCCGAAGGCCTCCGGGGCCTGGTAGGCGGCGTTCGGCTGGGCGCCGTAGGCCTGCTGCTGCGGGACTGTCTGGCCGTAGGGCTGCTGGTACTGCGCGGTGGGGGCGGCGGCGGGCTGGCCGCCGTACTGGCGCTCGCCGACCGCGCGGACCCGGTTGACGGAGCCCGGGTAGCCGTAGCCACCACCGCCGGACGGCGGCTGGGCGCCGTTGGCCTGGCCGTCGGCGTACAGGTAGCCGAACGGGTCGTCGTCCTCGGGCGTGCTCGCGCCGTTGTTGCCGGGCGTCATCCCTAGGTACTCCTCAACAGGTGCGGGTGCAGGTACGTCGGCTTCAGATGCGTTTCGATCGCGTCTTCGATCGCGTCTGGAGAACTGCGAGCCTACCCGCTCCGCGTGGTCCAAACGGGTGACTCGGGCCGCATCACAACGCTGACCTGGAGATCATCCCGCGCGTCTGTGCTGTTTGGGACGAGATCGTTTCTCGATGTACATCCGTTCGTCGGCGGACTTCAACACCTCGTCCGCCGTCATGCCGCAGTGGGCCCACCCGATGCCGAAACTGGCCCCGACCCGCATGGCACGGCCGTCGACCCGGATGGGCTGGATGATCTCGTTCCGCAGGCGTACGGCGAGGTCGGCGGCGTCGGCCTTGCCGAGGCCGTCGGCGAGGACGACGAACTCGTCGCCGCCGAGCCGGGCCACCGTGTCGCCGTCGCGCACGGCCCGGCCGAGCCGCCGGGCGACCTCGATGAGGACGGCGTCGCCGGCGTTGTGCCCGAACCGGTCGTTGATCGACTTGAAGCCGTCGAGGTCGCAGAAGAGGACCGCGAGCCCCTTGGTGCCGTCGTCGCGCTCGCCCTCGGGGGCGATGGTGTGGACGTGGTGGTCGTAGGAGTCGAGGAGGTCGCCGCCGGGGCGGAAGTCGAAGCCGTGGCCGTTCACGTCGTAGGCCGGGTGGCCGTAGGCGGCGTCGAGGGACTCGACCTCGCCGGGGAACGCGGAGGTCGGGCGCTGGCAGAGACGGGCGGAGAGGCGGGTGCGCAGCTCGGCCGAGTTCGGCAGGCCGGTGAGCGCGTCGTGCGCGGCGCGGTGGGCGAGCTGGAGCTCGCGACGCTTGCGGTCCTCTATGTCCTCGACGTGGGAGAGGAGGAAGCGCGGTCCGTCGGCGGCGTCGGCGACGACGGAGTTGCGGAGCGAGACCCAGACGTAGGTGCCGTCCCGGCGGCCCAGGCGGAGTTCCGCGCGTCCGCCCTCCGCCGAGGTTCTCAGCAGGGTGCCTATGTCCTCAGGGTGGACGAGGTCCGAGAAGGAGTAGCGGCGCATCGCGGAGGCGGGGCGGCCGAGCAGGCGGCACAGGGCGTCGTTGCTGCGGAGTATTCGGCCGTGCTGGTCGCCGCCCATCTCGGCTATCGCCATGCCGGAGGGGGCGTACTCGAAGGCCTGCCGGAAGCTCTCCTCGCTTGCGCGCAGGGCCTGTTGCTCGCGTTCGAGCCTGACAAGTGCGCGTTGCATATTCGCACGTAGACGCGCGTTGCTGATCGCGATGGCGGCCTGGAAGGCGTACATCTGGAGCGCTTCGCGACCCCACGCGCCGGGCCGGCGGCCGTTGCGCGGGCGGTCCACGGACAGGACGCCGATCAGTTCGCCGCACGAGCCGCCGGGGACGCCGGGCGTGTACATGGGCGCGAAGAGGCGGTCGGAGGGGTGCCACTCGTCCTCGAAGCGGGGGGCGGGGCCGTCGGTGTACCACTGCGGTACGTCGTCCTCGTCGAGGACCCAGCCCTCGGTGTGCGGTATGAACCGCAGGTCTCCCCAGTCCTCGCCCATGCCGAGGCGGCGCTCCCAGGAGGCGCGGGAGCCGACCCGGCCGGTGATGAGTGCCTCGGCGGCGGAGTTGCCGGAGAAGGCGGCGACGACCAGGTCGCCGTCGGGGCGGACGAGGTTGACGCATGCCAGCTCGTACCCAAGGCCTTTGACCACGCCGTCGGCGACGGTCTGCAGGGTGTCCGCCAGGCTGCGGGCGGTGTTCATGTCCGCCATGACCGTATGCAGTTGCCGCAGGTTCTCAAGACGGACGTAGGGTTCCGACTCGGTCTCCATACTCGCCCTCCCCCCGAGACCTCGCAGCGAATCAAGGGTCTTCTTCCCCGCCACTGAATCACAGCGCGCTGCCCACTCGGTACACAGGGTCAACAATTACTACCCCTTGTGACTCAAGTCACAGCAGAAGATGAACAATTGAGTGGAGTTTCTGCGTTTTCCCTGTGCGTTTACTGAACGCAAACTTTGTGGGTGTGTGGACATGATGCACGACGATGTTCCGTCGCGTGGGTCATTGGACCTAGGACCCCGTTGCGACCGAAGTCCGATGCGGTGCGCGGTACTCGGAGATTAGCGTTCCCGGCGTGCTGAACACCGCGTCGATCACCGAGTCCGTCCCCTCCGGGCATGCTGTGGGGGTGAGCAACGACGAGTTCCGCGCCGCCCTCGCCCGGCTGGCCGCGGGCGTGGTCCTGGTGACCGCGCACGAGGAGCCGTACGACCCGGACGACCCGCAGGCGCCGGTCGGCGAGGACGTCGGCATGACCGCGACCGCCTTCATGTCGGTGTCCCTGGACCCGCCGCTGGTCCTGGTCAGCCTCCGCAACGGCTCCCGCATGGACGACCTCCTCGACGAACAGCCCCTGTGGGCCGTCTCCGTCCTCTCCGAGAGCCAGCGCCACATCGCCGGCCGCTTCGCCATGAAGGGCCGCATCAGCGACCGCCTGCTCTTCGACGACATCCCCTACGTCCACGGGGAGGCGTCCGGCGCGCCCCTGGTCCGCGGCGCCCTCGCCACCCTCGAATGCCGCACGGAGCAACGGGTGTCGGCCGGGGACCACACCCTCGTCATCGGCCGCGTACTGACGGCGGAGGCGACCAGCACGGACGGCGGTCCGCTGACCTATTTCCGGGGCAGATACCGCCAGTTGGGGTGACCGCGAATTCGGTCGCCCACCGGTGAGCGGTCCGCCTACCGTGCACCCATGACGACGATCACCACCGGACCCGGGCCCCGTCTCGAAGAGATCACCCCGGCCAACTTCCAGGCCGCCACAGGCATTCGGGTCCGCCCCGACCAGGAATTCGCGGTCTCTCCCGTCGTGAAATCGCTCGCCGAGGCCTACGTCCACCCCGGCACCGCCTGGCCCCGCCTGATCGTCGACGAGGACCGCCCCGTCGGCTTCCTCATGGCCTTCTTCGACATCGACTGGAACCTGGACGGCTCCGTGATCCGTTCCGGCCTGTGGCGCCTGAACATCGCTGCGGACCAACAGGGGCGCGGCTACGGGCGGTTCGCCGTGGAGTCCGTCGCCGCCGAGATCCGCCGCCGGGGCGGCAAGGAGCTCTACGTCACCTGGCACGAGGGCGCGTCGGGACCGGCGAACTTCTATCTGGGGCTGGGCTTCCGGCCCAACGGCGAGCTGAGCGAGGGCGAGACGGTCGGCGTGCTGCACCTGCCGTAACCACGCCTCAGACCAGCTGTACGTCGAGCAGCGCCACCTTCTCCGCGTCCGTCACGATGTCGATCGCGGCGATGCGGTCGCCGACGAACGTGAAAGCGAGGGTGCGCACGGGGCGGCCGTCGACGAGCAGGGCGATACCGGTGGCGCCGTCCACCAGGGCGGGCCGGGCGAGGGCGGCGAAGTGCGCGAAGCTCGTCGCGCCGGACGCCACCGCGGCGGCACCCGCGGTCACCGTGTCCCCGGAGCGCGCGACCACGTCCGGGTCGAGCACCTTCACCAGCGCGTCGAAGTCGCCCTCGCGCACGGCGGCGAGAAACGCGTCGGCGACCACCCGCTGCCGCGCCGGATCCCCGTCCGGCGCGGGCGCCCCCCGCACCCGTCGCCGGGCCCGGCTCGCCAACTGCCGTGCCGCCGTGGGCGTACGCCCGACGATGGACGCGATCTCCTCGAACGGCACCGCGAACAGGTCGTGCAGCACGAACGCGAGCCGTTCGGCGGGCGTCAGGGTCTCCAGTACGACCAGGAGCGCGGCGCCGACCGAGTCGGCGAGGAGGGCGTCCTGTTCGGGGGTGGGCGCGGCGGCCGGGACCGGGGCGCCGAGGTCGAGGGGTTCCTCGGCGCGGGAGGTGCGGGACCGGAGCATGTCGAGGCAGACCCGGCCGACGACGGTCGTGAGCCAGCCCGCGAGGTTCTCCACCTTTTCCGCGTCCGTGCGGCTCAGCCGGACCCAGGCCTCCTGCACGGCGTCGTCGGCCTCGGCGGCCGAGCCGAGCATGCGGTGCGCGACGGCGCGGAGGCGGGGGCGGTGGGATTCGAATCGGGCGGCGAGAAATTCACCGTCCTGTCGTCGGGTGAATTGTCGGGGGAATTCGAAGTCGCCCACGGGTGAACACTCCTCGTCGCGGTCCGTCGTCACCGGTACGACGGAGCACGGGCCGAGGATGTGACAACACCCGCCGAGGATGTGACAACCGGTGCCGGGACTACCCCCAGTCGCGTCCGGTCCGCCCCCGCTTCGTGTCGGAGCGCGCCTTCTTCTCGCGCAGCCGGCGCTCGTTGATACCCCGGGGAATCCGGGTGGGCCGGCGCGGCTTCGGTGGCGGCGCGGTGGCCTCGGCTAGGAGCGCGGCGAGGCGTACGGCGGCGGTCTCGCGGTTGCGCCACTGGGAGCGGTGCTCGGAGGACCGTACGGTCACGACGCCGTCGACGAGCCGGGAGGCGAGGCGCTCCAGCGCGCGGGCCTTCCACACCTCGGGCAGGGCCTCGGTCTTCGCCAGGTCGAACCGCAACTCCACCTGGGAGTCGCTGGTGTTGACGTGCTGCCCGCCCGGCCCCGACGACCGCGAGAAACGCCACATGAGCTCGGCCTCGGGCAGGGAGACGGAGCCGCGGATGGCATAGGGACCGGACATGTCCCCCATGGTCGCTCAGCCGTCCCGTCCACGTCACGCGAAATACGGCCGGACGCCGTGGGTAAAGAAAGTAAAGCCACGTGGAACCTTCGATACCCCTCTTGGCGTTCATACAGGTACCGGTAGCTTCGTCCTCAGTACGAAGCCCGCACCGCAACGAGGGAAGGACTCCCAACAATGGCTGTAAGCCTGTCCAAGGGTGGCAACGTCTCGCTCACCAAGGAGGCCCCGGGCCTGACCGCCGTCACCGTAGGCCTCGGCTGGGACGTCCGCACCACCACCGGCACGGACTTCGACCTCGACGCCTCGGCGATCGCGGTCAACCCCGAGGGCAAGGTGTACTCGGAGGGCCACTTCATCTTCTTCAACAACAAGTCGACCCCGGACCAGACCATCGTCCACACCGGCGACAACCGCACGGGCGAGGGCGCGGGCGACGACGAGGCGATCAACGTCAACCTGGCCGGCCTCCCGGCCGACATCGACAAGATCGTCTTCCCGGTCTCGATCTACGACGCGGAGACCCGCTCGCAGAACTTCGGCCAGGTCCGCAACGCGTACATCCGCATCGTGAACCAGGCGGGCGGCGCGGAGATCGCCCGCTACGACCTCTCCGAGGACGCGGCGACGGAGACGGCGATGGTCTTCGGCGAGCTGTACCGCAACGGCGCGGAATGGAAGTTCCGCGCGGTGGGCCAGGGTTACGCCTCGGGCCTGGTCGGCATCGCCCAGGACTTCGGTGTGAACGTCTGACGGACGACCCGCCCGCAGTGCGCTGTGCGAGGCCCCTGACCGCGTGACCGCGGCCGGGGGCCTCGGGCACGGGGAAGGGCGTTTCCGGGGGTCCACAGGGGTGTCTCAGACCCGTGTGGGAGTGTGCCGGGGTCAGCAGCGGCTGGACCCTGGAAGGACAGAGCACCCATGTCGTTCGGACCGCCCTCCGCCGGTTTCGGGCCTCCCCCGCCCGCCGGTCCGCCCGCCTGGATCCCGCCGACCGAGACCGAGCGGGCCCTCGCCGGGGCCAGGGCGCGCGGCGACTGGTCCGCGTACTACGACGTACTGGCCCGGACCCACCTCTACTACGAGATGTCCCGCGAGGCCTACGACGCCCAACCCGACCGTGTGCACCGGGTGTTCATCCGCGACGTCCGACGCGGCACCAGGCACTGGGAACTGTTCACCGACGGCATGCTCCCCGCACCCCGCACCGACATGGTCTACTCGCGCGCCTCGCTGCGCCGGATAGCCGACGCCTGGAACCCGCAGTGCCCGCCCACCCTCGTCGTCAACCCCGGCACCCCCTGCGAACTCGCCCTCCCCTACGGCCCCCCGGGCACGACGGACTGGTCACGCGCGGCCGCACACGCAGGCGCCCCCGCCACCGGCATGCGGCTGCGCGCCCTGCACGTCGGCGGCGCGCTGCACGGCCCCGTCGCCCACGGCCTGGCCTGCGGAGCCCTCCTCTGCGTCAGCAACGGCTCCCTGTGGAACGCGCCGGCCTGGCACGGCAGCGGCTACGACGGTGAGCGCCGGCGGCTGCGCGAATGGTGGGGCATCACCACCCGCGCCGAATGGCAGCACCACCTGCGCAACCTGCTGGCCCGCGAAGCCTCCAGCTCCGTATGGGAGTTCGCGCTCAGCCTGCGCCGCACCATCGCCCGTGACTTCGGCGGCCACGTCGACACCGGCTACTGGCGCCAGGCTGTCGCCACCGTCATCCGCGCCGACTCCGAAGGCACCACGGTCATCACGGAGGACGGGGTCACGAAGACGGACCCGCGCCCCGCCTCCGAGACCGAGGCCCGCATCGAGGGCGTCCAGCGCCTCATCGGCCGCATCACCCGCTACGAGGCCCGGATGCGGGCCGACGGCATCCTCGACGAGAACCGCCATGTCACCTCCGTCGAGGCCTGGGACCTGGGCCGCGCCTCGAAGATGGCCCGCTGGGGACTCGGCGCCCGCTTCTGCACCCTCGCGGAGACCGAGTCGGCCCTGGTCCGCGCGGGCCGCGCCGCCACCCTCGCCCACCGCTCATGGCAGGACTACTCCGCCGGCTACATCCTCGGCCGCTGCCTCCACTTCGACGAGGAGGAGTTCGGCCCCTGGTACCAGGACATGGTGGCCGCGCACCGGATCCTGACGTCCGATCCTGGGAGTCCCTGGCTGAACATTCCGTTCCGGTAAGCGGGACCACAATCCGGCCAAGATCCGCTTCTTTCCACTCGGGGGAGAGCCCCAGCGGGGCCATTCCCGGACGGGGCACGGCATTCCGGGCGCGCCCTGGGGCCTGATGCGACGTCAGAACACCTTGGTTACAGGTCTGTTGAAAACAACCACCTACTGTGGTGATCAACACGGCGCTCGTCGGCGCCCCTTATCCAACGGAGAAGCACCACGATGCGTCTGCTCCACGCCGCCACGGCACTCGCCGCCACGTCCGCGCTCGCCCTGGCGCTCACCGCCTGTGGGAACGGCAGCGGCGACGACGCCTCGGGCGACCAGTCGTCCGCACCGGCTTCCTCGTCCTCGGCCACGGCCGAGAACGCGGGTGCCACCGAAGCCGCGGGCAGCGGTACCAGCGGAAGTGGCAGCAGCACCGGTGGCGGTGCGGGCACAGGCAGCAGTGGCGGCAGCGGCACCAGCACCGGCCGTTGTCACACCGCCGGGCTGGGCTTCTCGTTCGGCTCCGGCGACGGCAAGGTCAACAGCTCGGACGACCAGCAGCACTTGGCCGTGGTCCTGAAGAACAAGACGTCGGCCGCGTGCACCATCCAGGGCTTCCCCGGGGTCGACCTGAAGTCCTCCGGGGGAAGCTGGTCCCTGACCCGCAGCAGTGCAACGTCCCAGAAGGTCACCCTGGCCGCCGGCAGCAGCGCGGCATTCACCATCACCTTCCTGCCGTGGACCCAGGGCAGCGGCACCGAGTTCAAGGCCACGTCCGTCGTCGTCACGCCGCCGAACGAGACCACCTCGGCCACCCTGGCCTGGCCGGGCGGCAGCGTCCTGCTCCAGGACGGCGCCACGCATCCCGGCACGTACACCGGCCCCGTCGGCAGCTGAGGCCCGCCGGAGGGAAACGACAGACACGACTACTGCATGGCGGTGTTCCTGTGCCCTTGCCCTCGCGCGTTGCCCTCGTCGGTGCCGGCCGAATGGGGACACCTCTGTGCGGACGCTTCGTTTCGGCGGGTCACACGGTGACCGTTTCCGATCTGCGTCCCGAACGGGAAGAAGCGGTGCGCTCGTTGGGCGCGGACTGGGCGCCGTCCCAGCACGTGCGGCGTGCAGTACGGGGCACCGCGCGCTGATTGCCCGATCTGCCTGGACGAACGGCAGTACGTCGGTTGGGACGGCCAACAGTGGACGACGCTGGCCGAGTTGCGCGCCGGGGGCCGTCGCGGTCGGCTTGATGAGGAGGGACCCGGTGTGATCGGGGTGGGTGCGGTGCCGTGGGCCAGCGCGCGCTGCTGATCCGCTCACCGTCCGGCAACGTGCTGTGGGACTGCGTGGGTTACCTCGATGACGACCTTGCCGCCGAAATCGAGGATCTGGGTGGGATCAGCGCGATCGCCGTCAGCCGCTCGCACTCGTCGAACCGTTCGCCTTCGAGCGCATCTACGGGGCGTTCTCGGGGCGGGTGGGCAGCGCCGACGGGGCGGCCTCGGTCCAGCGTTCCGCGGAACGGTACCTGCGCTTCGTGGCGGAAAACGGCTCCTGGCGGAGCCGGGTCGGCCGGGTGCGCGGTCAGAGCCCGGCAGCGGATGCCACCGCACATCCGACCGCCACGACCACCGACCCGGCCGAACCTGCGCGGTCACAGCGCTAGCGTGCCCCCATGTTCCTCGAACCGCTCACGTCGACCGAGGCCGGTGCACTCCCCGGTGAGCTGCTGACCGAGCTCGCCGCCCTCTACGCCTCCAACCACGCGTTCCACGCCCTCAGCGGCGACTTCCCGGACCCGGAGGACATCCGGCCCGAGCAGGTGGCGACCGCGCTGGCGGACGAGTTGGCCGATCCGAACACGGAAGTCCTACTCGCCCGCAGTGCGGGGCGGCTCGTCGGGATCGCGATCACCCTCGGGCGGCATCCGGATCCGGACGACGACGACCCCTGGATCGGCCTGCTGATGATCGACGCCACCCAGCAACAGCAGGGCCACGGACGACAGTTGGCGTCCCTCGTCGAGGACCGCTTCCGTACGGCCGGCCGAACCGCCGTACGTCTGGCCGTCCTTGACAACAACCCCCAGGCCCTCGCCTTCTGGACCACCCTCGGCTACGAGGTCATCGACCAACGCAGGGACCGCCAACTCGGCCGCCCCTGCACGGTGTTGCGCAAGCGGCTCCGCAGAACCCGCCACTCCGCCCGCATCGCGGTACTCGACCCCACCGGCGCCGTCTTCCTCTTCCGCTACGACGACGCCGAGACCGGCGGCACCTTCTGGGCCCTCCCCGGCGGCGGCCTCGAAGCCGACGAGACCCCACGCGAGGCAGCCCTGCGCGAACTGAAAGAGGAAACCGGCTGGACCGACCTGGAACCCGGCCCCCTGCTCAGCACCAGAGAGGTCGACCTCACCTTCGCCGGCACCCCGACCCACCAGCACGAACGCATCTACGTCACCCACGCCCCCCACCGCGAACCCACCGGCGCCCACCTCACCGCCACCCACGCCGAGGAGGGCATCCGCGCCTGGCGGTGGTGGACCCGGGAGGAACTGCGGACCACGACGGAGACCGTGTGGCCCGCCGAACTCGCCGTACTCCTTGATGAGTTGGATGGGCTGGATGAGAAGGGTGGGCAGGACTGACGCGTGCCCCTACAGCTCGTCCATCAGGCTCGTCACCGAGCCGTTCTCGAAGATCTCGCGGATCGCGTGGGCGATCAGCGGGGCGACGGAGAGGACCTCGACCTTGTCGAGGCCGGTGGACGCGGCGGTCGGGAGGGTGTCGGTGAAGACGAAGCGGGTGACGCGGGAGTTCTTGAGGCGGTCCACGGCGGGGCCGGAGAGGATGCCGTGGGTGGCCGCCACGATGACGTCCTCGGCGCCGCTCGCGTACAGCGCGTCGGCGGCGGCGCAGATCGTGCCCGCCGTGTCGACCATGTCGTCCACCAGGACGCAGACCCGCCCGGCCACCTCGCCGACCACCTCGTGGACGCTGACCTGGTGGGCGATGTCCTTGTCGCGCTTCTTGTGGACGATGGCCAGGGGCGCCCCCAGCCGGTCGCACCAGCGGTCGGCGACCCGTACGCGGCCCGCGTCCGGCGAGACCACCGTGAGGCGGTCGCGGTCGGTGCCCGCGGCGATGTGGTCCGCGAGCGTGGGCAGCGCGAAGAGGTGGTCCACCGGGCCGTCGAAGAAGCCCACGATCTGGTCGGTGTGCAGATCGATCGTGATGACCCGGTCCGCGCCCGCGGCCGTGAGCAGGTCGGCCACCAGCCGCGCCGAGATGGGCTCGCGGCCCTTGTGTTTCTTGTCCTGGCGCGAGTAGCCGTAGAACGGGGCGACGACCGTGACGCTGCGGGCCGAGGCACGTTTCAGCGCGTCGATCATGATGAGCTGTTCCATGATCCACGTGTTGATCGGTGCCGTGTGGGACTGGACGACGAAGCAGTCCGCGCCGCGTACCGACTGCTCGAAGCGGACGTAGATCTCGCCGTTGGCGAAGTCCCGCGCCTGGGCCGGCACCAGGCCGGTGCCCAGTTCCCGGGCGATCCGGTCGGCGAGTTCGGGGTGGGCCCGTCCGGAGAAGAGCAGCAGCTCGCGCCGGGCGCCACGGACCAGGGAACTCATGGGGCTCGTGGAACTCATGGGGCTCATAGAACTCGTGGAGCTCATGGAGCTCACTGGCCGAGCACGGGGTAGTCGGTGTAACCCCGGTGGTCGCCGCCGTAGTACGTCGACTCGTCGGGCTGCGCGAAGGGGCCGCCGGACTTGATGCGGGCGGGCAGGTCGGGGTTGGCCAGGAACAGGGCGCCGAGCGAGACCGCGTCGGCCAGGCCCTCGTCGAGGACCTGCTGGGCGGCGTCCACCGAGGCGGGGAAGGAGTCGCCGGTGGCGTGCGGGTTCACCACCAGGTTGCCGGCCCACAGCTCGCGGACGAGCCGGGTGACGGGACGGGCGACGATCTCGCAGACCTCCAGGAAGGCCAGCTCCGGGAGGGCCGGGACGAGGGCCGCGTACAGGGCCTCGGTGTCGCCCTCCGCGATGTCGTTGTAGGTGTTCGCGGGCGAGAGGCGCACGCTGGTGCGCTCGTTGCCGATCGCCGCGGCGACCGCCTCGGTGACCTCCACCGTGAGGCGGACGCGGTTCGCGACGGAGCCGCCGTAGCCGTCGGTGCGGTGGTTGGTGTTGGCGGCGAGGAACTGGTGGAGGAGGAAGCCGTTGCCGGCGTGGACCTGGACGCCGTCGAAGCCGGCCTCGACCGCGTTGCGCGCGGCGTCCGCGAAGTCCCTTACGGTGGCGGCGATTTCGTCGGTCGTGAGCTCGTGCGGGACCGGGTACTCCTGCATTCCGGACGGCGTGAAGCACTGCCCGGCGGCCGGGATCGCGGAGGGGGCGACGGGCTGGTGGGCGCTGTCGTACAGCGACGGGTGGCCGATCCGGCCCGAGTGCATCAGCTGTACGACGATCCGGCCGCCCGCCGCGTGCACGGCGTCGGTGACGGTGCGCCAGGTCCTGACCTGCTCGGGGTGGTGCAGTCCGGGGGTGTTGAGGAAGCCCTGGCCGACCTGGGAGGGCTGGGTGCCCTCGGTGACGATGAGCCCGGCCGAGGCGCGCTGGGCGTAGTACTCGGCCATCAACTCGGTCGCGCCGCCACAGGACTTGGCCCGGTTGCGGGTCATGGGGGCCATCACGAGCCGGTTGCCGAGGGAGATCTTGCCGAAGGTCACGGAGTCGAACAGCGAGGTCATGGTCATCCTTTGCGGGTGAAGTGGGTGAAGTGGGTGAAGTGGGTGAATGCGTGCGGTGATACGGGCGGGTGGCCGCGGACGGGCGGGTAGCCGTGGGCGAGCCACGCGGGCGGGCTGAGGAACCCGGCCCCTGCGGCGTTTGAGGAGCGGGGGTCCGGCTCGGGGCCCCCGGGGGAACGGCACGGATGGGGGCCGCGGGGATACTGCGGTCAGGAACCCTCGGCCGCGCGGCGCGCGTAAGCCGCCGCCAGCCGCCCGCCCACCTCGGCGGTGGAGATGAGGACGGCCATGTTGGCCTGCGCGGTACGGCCGCCGGTGGCCCGGTCGACCGCGTGCATCAGGTACTTGGTGAGGCCCTGGCCGGTGACGCCGTCCGACTCGGCGCGGGCCAGGGCGTCCTGGATGGCCGCCTCGGCCTCGGCGGGGTCGACCGCGTCCTCGGCCCGGGGCGGAGTGGTGAGGACGATCCCGCCGGGGTGGCCGGTGGCCCAGTGGGTGGCGACGACCTCGGCGATCAGGTCCTCGTCGTCGATGCGGTGCGGGGAGCGGACGCCGCTGGAGGCGCAGTAGAACGCGGGGAAGTCGTCGGAACCGTGGGAGATCACCGGGACGCACTGCGTCTCCAGGTACTCCATGGTCAGCTTCAGGTCGAGGATCATCTTCGCGCCGGCGCAGACGACCGCGACCTTGGAGCGGGTGAGCTGGATCAGGTCCGAGGAGATGTCCATGGTGGTCTCGGCGCCCCGGTGGACACCGCCGAGGCCGGCGGAGGCGAAGAAGGGGATGCTGGCCAGTTCGGCGGCGACCAGCGAGGACGCGACGGTGGTCGCGCCGGGACCGCGGCGGGCGAGCACCACGGGCAGATCGCGGCTGGAGACCTTGGGGATGCCGGTGCCGGACGCGAACCGTTCGATGTCCTGCTCGGTCATGCCGACCCGGATCGCGCCGTCCTCGACGCAGATGGTCGCCGGCACGGAGCCGCCCTTGCGGACGGCTGCCTCGACCTCGTACGCGGTCTCCGCGTTCTGCGGGTACTTCAGGCCGTGGGTGATGACGTTGGACTCCAGCGCGACGACCGGCCGGCCCTCGTGCAGGGCCTCGCGGACCTCTTCGGAGTGGACGATCGGGATGCGGGCGGTCATCGGGTTCCTTCGGTAGGGATGGGCTGGGAGTAGTTCGGCTGCTTCCACAGCAGGTGGGGCCTGGCCTCGATCTCGGGCCCGTGGACGCGCTCCATCCACACCACCGGCTCGACGGGCTCCACGGCGAGGGACACCGCACCCGCGTCCGTGCCGAAGACCCGGGTGACGGTCTCGGTCAGCGCGGCGACCAGGTCGGCCTTCTCGGCCTCGGTGAACGCGCGGGGGAAGTGCTTGATGCTGATGTGCGGCACGACCGCATTCCTCTCTCACTGAGGGATTTATTGACGGACCGTCACTTGCCGTATGCGGCCAATGAGTTCGTCCACCCCGTGCTTCTTCAGCACCCCGTAGTGGTCGCCGTCGAGGTCGACGACGGTGGGCGGCTGGGCGGAGTAGCCGGAGCTGTTCTCCAGGAAGGAGTAGTCGTCGCCGCGGGCCTTGAAGACCGTGACCGGCGCCTCGATCCGGCGCTCCCGGAGCTCACGGAAGCTGTACTCGAACTCGTAGGTCGCGGCGACGATCCGGGTGATGCGGAGAATCGTTCCTTCATCGAGGGCGGGGAGCCGGTCGTGGACGAAGGCCACGAAGGAGTCCTCGTCCGTGACCTCACGCAGGCAGGCCTGCACGACCGGGCCGTGCGCGGTGCCGGCGAAGACGGAGAACAGGATGGCGACGTAGGCCGGGTTGGCGAACGAGGCCTCGCGGCCCCACCGCCGGCCGTCCTCCGTACGCACCTCGGGGTTGCCGGGGCAGATCAGCAGCAGGTTCTCGACCTTCTCGCCGAACTGCTCCAGCTGCCAGGCCGCCTCGAAGGCCACCCGGGCGCCGAAGGAGTACCCCCACAGCGTGTACGGCCCGGACGGCTGGACCCGGCGGATCTCCGCCACGTCCGCCATGGCCATCTCCCGGATCGAGCCGTACGGCGCTTCGCCCGGGTTTATGCCGTGGGCCTGGACGCCGGTCACCGGACGGTCCAGGTCCACGCCCTGGGCGAGCAGCCGCAGGTTCATCGGGTAGCCGCCGAGGCCGGGCCAGCAGTACACCGGGGACTCGGCGCCCGCGGTGTGCAGCGGCACCAGGCGGGAGACGCGCGCGGGGGTGCCGTCGTCGACGCGGGCGGCGAGGTCGGCCAGCCGCGGGGACTCGAAGACGACCTGGAGCGGGAGAGCGGTGTCGAACTCCCGGTTGATCCGGTTGACGAGCGCGACCGCGTGCAGGGAGTTGCCGCCCGAGGCGAAGAACTCGTCCTGGGTGGAGACGTCCTCGTACTTCAGCATCCGGCCCCACTCGGCGGCCAGCCACCGTTCGGTCGCCGTCGCGGGTGCCACGTACACCGCCGCCGTGCGCTGCGCGGTCACCTCCGGCAGCCGGGCCGCGGCCTTGGCGTCGATCTTCCCGTTGGCGGTGAGTGGCAGTTCGTTCACCACCACCACGCGGGCCGGGATCATGTAGTCCGGCAGGAACCGCGCGAGGTCGTCACGGATCATCTCCGCGGGGCCCTTGGTGTGCACGGCGTCCTCGCTCATCCCCTCGTGCGCGGCCTGCCCGGCGCTGATCCGGCCGCCGACGAAGAAGTACGAGGCCCCTGCGGCCGGGACCCCGGCGGCGGCGAGCAGTTCGTCCAGGCGGCGGGCGGCCGGCAGCGGGTTGCCCGTCTTCGAGGAGTAGCCGGAGGACATGAGGCCCATTCCCGGGACGCGCTGGAGGCGGTGCAGCAGCGTGCCCAGCACGAGGTAGCGCTGCCAGTCCTGGCCGGCCCGGGAGACGGCGCTGATCCCGAACGCGGCCCGGTCGTACACGCCCTGGTTGATGGCGATGACATGGCGCCGCTCGACGGTCTCCGCGCCGATCCGGTCCAACTGGCCGTCCCGGTACCGGTACAGGCCCTCCGCCAGCCCCGCCACCCGGTCGCCGTGCGCCTGCACGAACAGCTCCACCTGGTCCGGGCGCGGCCGGCCGTGGTCGGCGGTGATCTCGAAGGTGCCGAGGTAGCGGTCGCCCTCGGCGGGGTCGAGCCGTGCCGTGACGTCCGGGTCGTGGCCGACGGGGTCGATGGTCAGGCCGTACCCGGGCAGGATCTCCTCGAAGACACCGACCATGTGGCCGGCCTCGAACTCCAGCACCTCCGCGATGTTGTTCTTGTAGACGGGCTCGATCGCCCGCGTACGGCCCAGGAAGTGCACCCGCAGCACGGGACCGGTGAGCTGACCGTCGAGGTCGCCGACGCGGACGAGGGTGTGGTCGGCGGGGTGGTGGTAGTAGACGCCGGACAGCCCGAACAGGCCGTCGATCTCCAGGTAGGTCTGGGTGGCGTACAGGGCGCCCGGTGAGGCGTAGGCGTACTTCGGCAGCAGTCGCTCCGCGCTGCGGAACGGGCCGAACCAGCGCAGGAGTTGGCCGAACTCCTCCAGGGTGAGCCCGGTGAGCGCGCGCGGCGCGACCGGTGTACGGGGGCGGGGGGCGAGCAAGGCCAGGACGTCGTCGGCGGTGACCTGTCCGCCGTCGTAGAACCGGTAGGTCTTGCGGGCGAACGCCTCCCGGCGCTGCTCCGCGGTGGCCGACTTGCCTGGAAGCGGGATGACTTGACGGCCCGTCAGTTCTGCCTCGCTCCGCACGCCGGGGTCGGAGAGCTGCGCCTTCACCTGGAGCTTCGAGGCCTTCGACTGGTGGTGGGCGGCGTCATTGCGGCCCTGGTCCATCACTGCGGCGGTGCGTTCGTTCAACTCCACTGCCGCCACAAGGGACTTGCTCCCGGTGCGCGGATCGTCGGTGACGACCGCCGCGGCGCGCCGCACCCAGGTGTGCTCCTCGATCCGGGAGGCGACCTCCTCCAACTCCACGCGGTAGCCGCGCAGTTTGACCTGGTTGTCGCTGCGGCCGGTGAACTGGATGGTGCCGTCCGCGTTCCACTGGCACAGGTCGCCGGTGCGGTACAGGCGCTCGGTCGGGTTGAACGGCGAGGTGACGAACCGCTGGGCGGTGATCTCGGGCAGGCCGATGTAGCCGCGGGCCAACTGGACCCCGCCGATGAACAGTTCGCCGCTCTCGCCGATGTCGACCGGCTGTCTGTTCTCGTCGAGGATGTAGCAGGTCACGTGGTCGGCCGGCACCCCGACCGGCAGGATCCCGGCGGACGCCCCGTCGAGGACCTCCGGGTCGACCCAGTGCGAGGTGGCGTTGATCGTGGTCTCGGTCGGTCCGTAGAGGTTGACCAGGGACACCGCGGGCAGCGCCGTGAACAGGTCCCTGGCGAGCGTGGCGGTGAGCGCCTCGCCGCCGGAGAAGAGCCGGGTCAGCGAGGTGCAGGCGGTCAGCTCCTCGGTGTCGACGAGCGCCTGGAGCAGGGTGGGCACGCCCTGGAGCGCGGTCACCCGGTGCTCGCAGATCGTCGTGATGATGGCCTCGGGGTCGCGGAAGAGCCCCGGTCCGCCCATCACGACCCGGGCGCCGACGGCGCAGGCCAGGATCTCCCACTGCGCGGCGTCGAAGCTCATCGGCGTCTTCTGCAGGATCGACGCCCCGGGGCCGAGGTGCCCACAGTCGGCCAGCCAGCGCAGCTGGGAGACGATGCTGCGCTGCTCGATCATCACGCCCTTGGGCCTGCCGGTGCTGCCCGAGGTGTAGATGACGTAGGCAAGCTGGTCGCCGCGCGAGTCCGGCAGCGGCGCCGTCGGCTGCCCGGTGCCGCCGGCGAGGGTGACGACGGTGGTGCCCTCGGGGACGAGGGCGAGGGCGCGCTCGCGCAAGTGCGGCTGGGTGACGACGACTTGGGCCCCGGAGTTCTCGACCATGTATCTGAGCCGGGCTTCGGGGTAGTCGGGCGAGAGCGGCAGATAGGCGGCACCGGCGGCGAGGATGCCCCACACGCCGGTCATCAGGTCGGCGGACGGCTCGGCGTAGAGGCCGACGCAGGTGTCCGGTGTGACGCCGAGCGCGGCCAGGTGGGCGCCGAACCGGTCTGCACTGTCCGTGAGTTGGCGGAAGGTGACATCGCCTTCGGAGGTGGTGAGGGCGATGTCGTCGGGTCGCAGGCGGGCCTGGTGGGTGAGCAGGCCGCGCAGCGACGCGGGCTTGGAGAACACGCCGGTTATCGGTGGCTGGGTGTTCATGTGGTGTTGGATCCCCCCGGATTGATTGGTGTGTCGCTCAGATCGCTCAGACTCTGCTGGCGGCGCGCGCGGGTGGCACGGGTGCCGGCGGCTTGCTGCGGTCGCGCGGCTGGGCGAGGACGACGGCAGCCACGACGGCGACGGCGCCGACCAGTTGGAGCGGGCGCAGGGTCTCGTCGAGGAAGAGGTAGCCCAGCACCGTCGCGCACAGCGGCGAGGCGAACGACAGGAACGAGGCGGCCAGCGCGGGCAGCCGGGACAGGCCGCGGAACCACAGCACATAGGCGATCAGCGCGCCGATGATGCCGAGGTAGAGGTACCCGCCGATGTTGCCCCAGGTGAGGTGGTCCGGCAGGTCCTCGCTCGCGAGCATGACGGGCAGCAGGACCAGGCCGCCGACGGTGAGCTGCCAGCCGGTGAAGGTGAGGAGGCTGACGTCGTCGGGGCGGCCCCACTTCTTGGTGAGCACGATGCCGGAGGCCATGGACAGGGCGCCCAGAAGTCCGGCCAGCACACCGATACCGTCCAGGCCGGCGTGCGGCTGCAGCACCAGCAGGGCGACGCCCGCGGCGGCGAGCAGACAGGAGCCGACGTGCAGCGGCCGGATCCGGTCCTTCAGCAGCAGCGAGCCGAGCAGCAGCACGATCATCGGCTGGATGGACATCACCAGGGCGGCCACTCCGCCGGGCAGGTGGTAGGCGGCCAGGAACAGGAAGTAGAAGAACGCGCCGATGTTCAGCACACCGAGGACGACGGCCCGCCACCACCACACGCCGCTGGGCAGCTTCCGTGTCATCAGCAGCAGGACCAGGCCGGCGGGCAGCGCGCGCAGCGTGGAGGCGAGCAGCGGCCGGTCCGGCGGCAGGAACTCGGTGGTGACCAGATAGGTGGAGCCCCAGACGGCGGGGGCGAGCGCGGTGACCGCCGAAGTCGCCGCGATGCGTTGGCTGTTCACTTGACGGCTCCAGAATCAGTGGTGCCGAAGAACCGGTCGCCGAAGTCGCCGATGCCGGGGATCATGAACGCGTGCTCGTTGAGCCGGTCCTCGATCGCGCTGGTGACGATCCTGACGTGCGGCCGCTCGGTGGCGACCCGGCGCAGTCCCTCGGGGGAGGACAGGAAGTTGACCATGATGATGTGGTTCTCGGGCACCCCGGCGTCCCGCAGCACGTCGATGGCGGCGATCGCGGAGCCGGCGGTGGCCAGCATCGGCTCCAGCAGCAGTACGTGCCGCTCGGCGATGTCCGCCGGAAGGTGCTGGTAGTAGAGGTGCGGCAGCTTGGTCTGCTTGTCGCGCTGAATGAGGATCTTGCCGATCCGGATGCCGGGATGGACGTAGCGCAGCTCGCCCTCCATGGCCTCGCCGGCCCGGATGACGGGCACCGCGCAGATCTTCGTGGCGAATTCGAGGCCGTGGAAGGTGGTGCCGACCGGCGTGGTGACGTCCTTCTTGGTGAACGGCAGCAGGTCCAGGCCGGCTTCGAGCAGCAGGCGGATGACGCGCCGCGAGTAGAAGACGAAGTCCTCGCGGGGGCAGTCCCGGTCGCGGATGATCGTGTGGATGGCCCGCAGCTGGTCGGTCTGCGGAAGCAGGTGCACGTTGTGGCCCGTGGTCACGGGTGACTCCTCTGGGTCCGGTGAGATCGACGGGAACAGGGGAGGGACGGGAGAGCTGGGAGCGGACGGGGCGGCCGGAGGTGTCCCCCGTGTCCTGCGGTCGCCCCGGCTTCGGTCCGGCTTCGGTCCGGTCAGCCGATCTCGTCGAAGGCGCGCCGGGCCTCGGCGAGGAACGTGGCGACCTTCGCCCGGTCCTTGCGCCCGTCGGGGCCCTCCAGGCCGGTGTGGGCGTCCACGGCGGCGGGCCGGACGGCGCGGATCGCGTCGCCGACGTTCTCCGGGTTCAGCCCGCCGGCCATCATCAGCGGCTTGGGCGAACGGCGGACCAGCTCGGCGGAGACGTTCCAGTCGTGCGTGAGGCCGGTGGCACCCTTCGCGCCGGTCCTCGGGTCGAAGGTGTCGGTGATGTACATGTCCACGAAGGGGTGCGTCTCGTCGACGAGCCGCAGCAGCTCCTCCGCGTTGTCCGCCTTGACGACCAGCGACTTGAGGACGAACAGCTCCGGCCGCAGCTCCTTCAGCCGACGCAGCTCCCCGGTCTCCACGTCACCGTGCAGCTGTACGGCGACGACACCGAGTTCGTGGCAGAAGGCGCTGATCTCCTCCGCGTCGGTGAGGTAGCTGATCAGGACACCGGCGTGCGGGGCCTGGAGCCCCTTGATGATGGCGGCGGCGTCCTGCTCCGGGATGTCGTCCTTGCCGGACGGCAGGCGCAGCGCGAACCCGATCCAGTCCGCGCCCTCCCCGATGATCATGTCGGCTTCGGCGGCGTCGATGATGCCGGCGACCTGGACGAGCTTGTTCACAGTGGTCACGAAGACCAACCCCCCTTGTTGTCACGGCCGTTCGGTCGGCCGTGGATATGTGTGCCGCGGACGGCCGGAAACGCCCCACGTTCCCGGCACCCGCCGATGTCAGCGGCCGTACGTCTCGCTGAAGCAGGTCAGCGAACGGTCCCGGCGCCCCGGATGGCGGCGGGACTCGGCCGGGTGGCCGAGCGGGACGAGCAGGGCGATGTGCAGGTCGTCCCGGCCGTCGATGCCGACGGCCTTCTTGACCGCGTCCTCGTCCCAGCCGTTCATCGGGCTGGTGGCCAGGCCCGCGGCCTCGGCCGCGACCATGAGGAAGGACGCGGCGATCATGGCGTCCTTCACCGCGTACTCCCGCTCCAGACCGCGCTCGCGCAGGTCCTCGTGGAAGAGGCGCGCGTCCTCGGGCGAGGCGGCGGCGAACCGCTCGGACCACGCACCGCCCCGCCGCGCCGTCTCCCAGACATCACCGCGGTCCTCGCGCCAGGCACCGGACTCGGCGACGAACACCAGGGTCACCGGCGCCTCTTGAGGATGCGGCTGCCCGCCGGTGGCCTCGGCCAGGGCCTTGCGCCCCTCGTCGCTCGCCACCACGACGACGGACCTGGCCTGCAGGTTGAAGCTGGACGGAGCCTCCAGAGCCAGCTCGACCAGCTCGCGCAGCAGCGCGGCCGGCACCGGGTCCGGCCGGTAGTGGCGGATGCTGCGGCGGGACCGGATGACCCGGGACACAGTGGCGTGATCCGTCGCGAGCGACTCCACAGACATGAGACCAAGTCCTTCGACGTCGAACTATCTGACATCGAGAGGTTATGTCGTGGACTAGGGTGCGGTCAAACAGTTTGTTGTCGAATTAATGTGGCTGAAGCAACAGTGAACAGGAGGTGACCCCATGAGCGAGGCCGTCACCCGTGACGCCGTCGACGAGTTCATGGGCCAGTGGGCCGCCCAGCGCACTGACCTGGACCTCGACGCCATGGGCACCATCGGCCGCGTCCTGCGGCTTTCACGGCTGGTCAACACCCGACTGAAGGAGTACTTCGCCCAGTACGACATGGAGACCTGGGAGTTCGACGTCCTCGCCACCCTGCGCCGCAGCGACCGGCCGCTGACGGCGAAGGCGCTGGCCTCCAGCGTCATGATCGGCTCCGCCGCCCTCACCAACCGCGTCGACCGGCTCGTCGCCCACGGCCTCGTCACCCGCGACTCCGTCCCCGGCGACCGCCGCAGCCTGCACATCGCGCTCACCGACGCCGGGCGCGACCTCGTCGACCGCGTGGTGGAAGGCCACGTACAGAACCAGATCCAGATCCTCTCGGCCCTGGAGGGCACCGACCGCGACGAGTTGACCCGGATGCTGCGCACCCTGCTGATCTCCCTGGGGGACACCCGCTGAGCGACCTCGGCGAAGGCCGGTTCAGGCGTGCGCCGGCTTCCCGTCCCCGTACAACCAGTCCTTCCAGATCCCCCCGAAATCCTTCCCCGGCGCCATCCGCTCCACGTACGCCGTGAACTCCGCGGTGTCCGCGGTGCCGTGACGGTGGGCGGCTGCCCAGCCCTGCACGATGTCGTAGAACCGGGCGTCGCCGACCGTCCGGCGGATCTTGTGCAGCACCATCGCGCCCCGCTCGTAGACGGGACTGTCGGAGATGTGCGCGGCGGAACTGGGCCGGGCCGGCGGAAAGGCCCACACGGCGTCGCTCTCGGTCGGGTCGTCGAAGTACGTCCCGTCGTAGAGCGCGTCGAAGGTCTCCTGGGCGGTGTCGCCGCCGTGGTCCTCGTCCCAGAGCCACTCCGCGTACGTCGCGAAGCCCTCGTTGAGCCACATGTCCCGCCACGTCTTCGGGGTGACGGAGTCGCCGTACCACTGGTGGGCGAGTTCGTGGACGAGGGTGGCGGTGTCGGGGGCGCCGGGAAAGAAGGGCCGGTTCTGGGTCTCCAACGCGTAGCCCGCATCCCCCCGCCGGTCGACGATCGCACCGGTCGAGGAGAAGGGGTACGGGCCGAAGTTGTACTCCTCCCACTCCATGATCTCCGGGAGTCGGGCGAGAACCTTGCGGCTCGCGGCCGCTTCCTGCGGGTCGACCGCTACGTAGACGGGGAGGCCGTTGCTCGTGGTCGTGCGGGTGATGTCGTAGTGGCCGATGGCGACCGTGGCCAGGTACGTCGCCATGGGCTGGGCGGTGCGCCAGCGATACGTCGTCAGGCTGTTGTCGGTCGTCTCCGCCCTCAACTCCCCGTTGGAGACGGCCTGTAGCCCCTTGGGCACGGTGATCGCGATGTCGTACGTCGCCTTGTCGGAGGGATGGTCGTTGCCGGGGAACCACGCCATCGAGCCGACCGGTTCACCCAGCGCCAGCGCACCGTCCGCGGTGCGCAGCCAGCCCTCCTTCGAACCGTCCGGGTCGGTGAGCGTCTCCGGGGCGCCGGAATAACGGACGGTCGTCTCGAACGTCCCGCCCTTGGGGAGGGCGGAGGACGGGCGGACCGTCAGTTCCTGACCTCTGCGGCTCCAGCTGGCCTTCCTTCCCCCCACCGTCAGCGACTCGACCGTCATGCCCTTGAAGTCCAGGTGAAAGGAGGAGAGTTCGGCGGTGGCCCTCGCCGTGATCGTCGCCGTACCGGTCAGCTCAGGCGCGTCGGGAGCGTACGCGAGGGTCAGGTCGTAGTGGGTCACGTCGTAGCCGCCGTTGCCCGCCTTCGGGAAGTACGGGTCGCGCAGGCCCGCGCCGCCGGCGGTGCCCGGCACGCCGCCCGTTCCGCCGCACGCCGTCAGGACGAGGGCCAGCGCGCAGGCGGTGACGGTGGGGGCGAGGGGCGCGAATCGGGACACGTCCGGGATCCTATGAGCCCGCCGGTTCCCGGAAGCCGGCGCCGGACGGAAAACCCGTACGGGCCGGAGGCCGTCGCCTGCCATTCTGCTTGCCATGTCCGCACGGAATCGAAGACTGCCCGGGCACCGCGCCTGGCCGCTGACCACCACCGACATCAACGAGTGCCTCGGCCCCCACACGGCCGATGTCACGGAGCTCCGATTCCTCACGGGCCACGACGGCGGAAACATCCTCCTGGGAGCGGCATGGGTAGCTCCCCACCCCCACACCTACGGCCGCACCATCCACCCGGACTCGGTCGGCTTCCGCATAGACGTCCACCCGGTGGACGCCCCCGACCGGGCCGCCACCCGCGCCGTCCTGCGGGCGCAGGCCCTCCCCCTGCTCCGCGCCTGGATCGCGCAGTCGACGGACGCCGACGAGACCTGGCGCCTGACACCGCACCAGCGCCACTGGCGACTCACCGACGGCAGGCTGACCCAGCACGACGAAGCGTGAACCGCGACCGGACACCAGGTGGCACCGGGAGCGCCCGCCCCGCATGACACCATCACCTACGTGCTCGACATCGGCTACGCCCTCTCCAACCGCTTCCCCGACCCCCCGCAGACCGACTACCGGCGCGCCGACGTCCACGCGCTGCGGCACGACCTGTTCTGCGGTGACGTGTATCTCGCCGACACCAAGGCGGACCGGGAGGTGGCCACGGCCTGGGGCTGGGTGCCGGTGCTCGACTTCGCGTGGGCGCTGTGCGACATCGTGGAGCGGATCGACCAGGACCCGGCGGGTTCGCGGGCGTCACGCCCGCAGCGGGCGGAGCTGGACTTCACCGAGTCCACGGACCGGATGCTCTTCGAGCGCCGCTTCGGCTGGGTGGACGTGGAGGCGGACTGGATGCGCCGCGACGAGGAACCGCTGACCTTCTCGCACACCGAACTCCGCCGCGAGGCACGGGACTTCCTGCACGATCTGATCGCCGATCTGGTCGACATGCATGATGACCTCGGCGAGAACCCGGCGATCTGGACGCTGCAGGCGAGGTTCCCCCGCGTGCAGTGAGTATCCGGGGCCTGCTCCCCGACGCCCCCTCACCCCTCCACCCGGATCCCCATCTGCACCGCCAACACCGGTGCCAGATCCAGCAGTTGGCCCATGCTGATCACGGCCCCCGACAGCCGGTCGATGCCCCGCGTGATCTCCAGCTCGGCCGCCCCGCGCAGATCCACGTCCGTGAACGTCACCCCCGTGAAGTCCACCCCCTTCAACACGCAGTCCACGAACTCGACCCGCTCCAGCCGGGCATCGAGGAAGTCCGGCTCCACGAGCACACAGCCTTCGAAGACCACATCCCGGAGCCGCGCCTTGCGCAGATTCAGGTAGTCGATCTTCCCGCCCCGAATCACCACCCGCTCCAGCACGGCACCGTGCAACTGCACACCCCCCATCCTGGCGTCGACCACCTCGACATCGCGCAGGGTCGACTCCGCGAGATCGGTACCGACACCCCGTATGCCGGTCAGGACCGAGTCGAGTACCCGCGCATGATGCAGCCGCGTCTCGTCCAGCGCGCAGCCCGTCAGCGCGCAGTCCATGAACCGGGCGCCCCCGCCGTCCTGCCCCGCGAAGTCCTCGTCCCTGATCTCCAGCCCGTCGTAGTCCCCGTCCGGCTCCAACTCCCCACCGCCGTAAGCCTCCAGCGCCGGCAACCGCACCTCCGGCCGCCGCGCCCCCTTCACTCCACCCGTCCCGCCAGCCGCTCTCCTAGCCATGCCCCCATCCTGCACCCCACCACTGACAACGAGGCCGTCGGACACTTGACCTCAAGCATGCTTGAGGTTGAAAAGTGGCCCCCATGCATGCCATACGACTCCACACCTTCGGCCCGGCCGACAACCTCGCCTACGAATCCGTCGACGCCCCCTCCCCCGCCCCCGGCCAGGTCCGTATCGCGGTGGCCGCGGCCGGGGTCCACCTCCTGGACACCGTCCTGCGCAGAGGCGAACAGGGCCCGCTGCCCGAGCTCCCCGCCCTCCCGACCGTCCCGGGCCGCGAGGTGGCCGGTGTCGTCGAGTCGCTCGGCGCGGAGGTCGCCGGACTGTGGCTCGGGAGGCGGGTGGTGGCCCACCTCGGGTTCGCGCCGGGCGGCTACGCCGAGTCGGCCGTGGTCGATGTCGACCGGGTGCACGAGATCCCGGCGAACCTGGACTTCGCCCAGGCCGTCGCGATGATCGGAACGGGCCGTACGGCGATGGGAATCGTGCAGTTCACCGAGCTGGGCACGGACTCCGTGGTCATCGTCCCGGCCGCCGCCGGAGGACTGGGCACGCTTCTCGTCCAGTACGCCAAACATGCCGGGGCCACCGTGATCGGCCTCGCGGGCGGCCCGAAGAAGACGGCCCTGGTGGGCCGTAGCCGTCATGCTCCTGGCAGGCCTGGTCGCGGGCCTGATGGTGACCGCACGGGCACCGAAGCAGAACACACCGGCCCGGGCACCGCTGAACGAGTCGGAGCCGGTGAACTGATCAGCCGCGTACGGCACCGACCCACGACGCACCGCAGGCGAACGACCCCGCACCCGCACTCGTCAGTGGCGCCCGGCCACCCGATCGGCGATCCGCGCCAACCGGGACGACTCCGCGCCGTGCCCACCGAGTTCACGCCGGTCCGCCGCACGATAGGTCGCGTACATCCCCTGCACCCCCAGCCAACGGAACGGCTCGGGCTCCCACTTGCGCACCTTGTGGCCGACCCACGGAAGGCCGGTGAGATCGGTGGCGCCACCCTGGCCTGAATCCAGCCGAACCAGATCCCGCAACGTCCGCGCCGCGAGGTTGGTCGTAGCAACCCCCGAGCCGACGTAACCCCCCGCCCACCCCAGCCCCGTCGAACGGTCCAGGGTCACCGTCGCGCACCAGTCGCGCGGCACCCCGAGCACCCCCGACCAGGCATGCTCGATCCGCAGCCCGGCGAGCGACGGAAAGAACCGCACAAGGATCTCCCGCAACGCGTCGACAGTCGCAGCCTGCGTCCGCCCGTCGTTGTCGGTCTTGGACCCGAACCGATAAGGCACCCCGCGCCCGCCCAACGCGATCCGCCCGTCGGCGGTCCGCTGCGCGTACATGTACGCGTGGGCCATATCGCCCAGCGTCTCCAGCCCAGCCCACCCCACCGAAGCCCACTGCTCTTCGCTGAGCGGCTCGGTGGCGATCATCGAGGAGTTCATCGGCAGCCAGGTCCGCCGCTGCCCCTTGAGACTCGCGGTGAACCCCTCCGTACACCGCAGAACATAGGGCGCACGCACACTGCCGTACGGAGTGACAGCGCACCGGGGCCGGATCTCGGTCACCGGCGTCGACTCATGGATGACAACGCCCAGGGCCTCGGCGGCCCGCGCCAGCCCCTTCACCAGTTTCACCGGATGCAGCCGGGCCCCGTGCGGCGTCCACGTGGACCCGACCGCGTCCGCGACGCGAATCCGCTCGGCGGTCTCGCCGGCGCCGTACAACTCCCGGTCCTTCTCGCCGTACGACAGCTCATGTTCGTGAAACGCCTTCAGCCGCGCCAACTGCGCAGGCGTACAAGCGACTTCGAGCACGCCACCCCGATGGATGTCGGCCTGAATCCGCTCCGCCTCCGCGACCTTCACGACCTCGGCAACGGTGTCGTTCATGGCCTTCTGCAACCGTACGGCGGCTTCGGGCCCGTGGAGTCTCGCGTACCGGTCCCGCCCGGCGATCCCGTTGTACAGCCACCCACCGTTGCGCCCCGAGGCGCCGTAACCGCAGAACTTCTGCTCCAGGACCGTGACTCGAAGAGAGGGATCGGCCTGCTTCAAGTAGTAGGCGGTCCACAGCCCCGTGTACCCGCCACCCACGATGACGACGTCGGCGGAGGCGTCACCACCGAGAGGCTCCCGCCGCACGGGAAGCCCGTCGTCCGCGTACCAGAAGGAAACGCCGCCGTTCACGACACCACTGACCGAACCGCTTGCCGAGCTGCTCATATCCGGACGCTAACCCCTGAAGGCGGCCACTGTCTCCTTCGGATTCCATGCTTTTCCGCACCCCCTGACCAGCGGATAACACGCCAGGCCGATCGCCATGGAAGTGAAATGCCCGAGATCGGTGAACGTCCGATGAGTAGCCAAGGGCACCCCGTAAACGGCCACCACAACCACCAGGTACACATACCGCCAAGGCACAGCGATCCGATACACCAGCACCCCGACCACCCCCGCCAGCGCGTAACTCACCCCGATATCAAGGGTGTCGACGGAGGACTGCGGCGCCATGCCGTTCTTCACGGCCCACAACAACGCCCCCTCGCTGATCAGCGAGGCAAGCACATGCGCGGCCACACACACCATCAGCCACCGCGCCGTCCCCAGCCACCGCTCCGCCTGCGCGTGGAACACCGTGTACAGCACGGCGTACGGCAGCCAGCGCCCCCCGTCGATCCACATCGCGCTCGCGAACAGCACCCGCACCGGGTTGTTCGACAACTCGTGGATGTTGGTGGACCGCTGCCGCAGGAACTCCTGCTCGAACTCCGGCGACATGTGATGCATGGCGACCGTGGTGACAAACAGAATCCCCAGCCAGACATACGTGCCGGGAGCACTGCGGACGTACGTCCACACCCTGTGGAGGCCCCGGGTAATTCGCATGAGCCGATTCACGCACGCAAGTGTCACCCAAGGCGTGATCGACATTCCGGCCGGACCTGGTGCCTGTCCGACGGATCCTGTCGCAGACGCGGGGTCCGGCACGACGGTTTCCGCACCACCGGAACCGCACCGACGCCTCGGTGAGGCCGCCGCGACCATGCTGGAACGGACCGCCGCCGGCCTCCGCCGGCCTCCGCCGCGCGCACGGGCCCGGACGCCGGGCCGGGTACCGCAGAACACACTGTGGTCGATCGAGTCCGGCCGACAACAGGCGCCGCACCACCTGGAGATCGGCCGCCACCGGCGCGTCCGACCGACCGCCGTTCGATACAACCCCCGGTTGTGGCGGTGCGGCGGGTCGGTTGTTTGACCAGTGGTGGCGGCACTCGCTTGGATCCATGAGGTCGACGAGGGGTTGTTCGGCGGACTTCGGCAGACTTCGGCAGAGGGAGTGCGGGTGGCCAGGCGTGCGCTGGGCCGGCAGTTCGGTTGGCTGTGGGCGGCGTTCGCGGTCAGTTCGTACGGCACCGGCCTCGGCTTCGGCGCCTTCTCCGTGCTGGCGATCGTCGTACTGCACTCCGGCCCGACCCAGGTGGCGGTGCTGGCCGCCTCGGGCCGGGCGGTGGGTTCGCTGATCGCGGTGCCGCTCGGCCCCTGGGTGGAGTTCCGCCGCAAACGGCCGGTGATGATCGCGATGGACCTGAGCCGTTTCGCGGCCCTGCTGAGCATCCCGGTCGCCTACGCGCTCGGCGGGCTGACCTTCGCCCAGCTCCTCCTGGTCTCCGTCACCGTCGCCGCCGCGAACATCGCGTTCAACGCGGCGAGCGGCGCGTACCTGAAATCCCTCGTCCCGCCCGAGGACCTGCTCGTGGCGAACGCCCGCTTCGAGTCCACGACCTGGACCTCCACCATGCTCGGGCCTCCGCTCGGCGGAGCCGCGATGGGGCTGTTCGGTCCGGTGACGACCGTGGTGGCCGACGCCGTGAGCTATCTGCTCTCGGCCCTCGGCATCCGAGCCATCGGCGGAACAGAACCACTCCCGGAGCGAACCGGCGCCCAACGACTCCGAGCAGCCGACCTGCTCGACGGCTGGCGCTACATCCTCGCCCACCCCACCCTCCGCCCCCTGCTCCTCAACGCGATGACGGTCAACGGCCTGATCATGGCGTCCGAGCCGCTGCTCGCCGTACTCATGCTGGGCCGTCTCGGATTCGCGCCCTGGCAGTTCGCGCTCGCGCTCGCGGCCTCCTCCGGCGCCGGCGGCTTCGTCGGCTCACGCCTCGCGCGCCCGCTCGCGGCCCGGTTCGGCGAGCGAAGGGTGCTGCTGACCTCCGGGGCGCTGCGCGCGTGCTGGCCGCTCGGACTGGCGTTCGTCGGCCCCGGTGTCCCCGGCATGCTCCTCGTCGCCGCCCTCCAACTCGCCATGGTGACCTGCATCGGTGTCTTCAACCCGCTCCTCGCCACCACCCGCCTCACCCAGACCGCCCCCGACCGCGTGGCCCGCACGCTCACCGCGTGGTCGGTCAGTACCAGCGCGGCGATCGCGCTGACGACGGCCGCGTGGGGATGGGTGGCCGCGGCCACGACCCCCCGCACAGCGATCGCGCTGGCCGGAGTCCTCCTCCTGGCCAGCCCGCTCCTCCTCCCCCGCCGCGAGCCCGCCGAGCGGGACCCGGACCCGAGCCCGTCTTCTACTCTCTCCGCATGATCCGCACCGCGAACCCCACCGACATCCCCGTCATCCACGCCCTGATCCGCGAACTCGCCGCCTATGAGAAGGAACCCCAGGAGGCAAGGGCCACCCCGGAACAGCTCCACGAGGCGCTCTTCGGCGAACACCCCGGCGCCTACGCCCACATCGCAACCGACGACACCACCGGCGAACCGGTCGGCTTCGCGCTGTGGTTCCTCAACTTCTCGACCTGGCGCGGAGTCCACGGCATCTACCTGGAGGACCTCTACGTCCGCCCCACCGCCCGCGGCACCGGCCACGGCAAGGCCCTCCTCACCGAACTCGCCCGCATCTGCGCGGCCCGCGGCTACGAACGCCTGGAGTGGTCCGTCCTCAACTGGAACACCCCGTCGATCGCCTTCTACGAGTCGCTGGGCGCCCGCCCCCAGGACGAGTGGACGGTGTACCGGCTGACGGACGACGCACTGAGCGCACTGGCCGGGAACTGAACACACCGGCCGCAAGCCGAACGCACCGGCCGGAAGCCGAAGGGGGACCGGCGGCGCAAATTCGCGCACACGATCATGTCCGGACTGGGCAGGGTCCCCGCATGAGCTTCACGAATATGCCAACTTTCTTACCGGGCCTCGAACTCTCCCGCCGTTTCTACACAGAAACCGTCCGCCCCCTCCTCGAAGAGGCCGCCCCCGGCCTCCCCCACTCCGCCGCCCGCATCGGCGGCGGCTCCGAGGTCCTCGGCTACGACACCCCCCGCTCCCGGGACCACACCTGGGCCCCGCGCCTCCAACTCTTCCTCCGCACCCGGGACTTGCCCCGGCACGCGGGCCGCATCAGACACCACCTCGCCGAACACCTCCCGAGAACCTTCCACGGCCACCCCACCCACCAGTGCGTCGAAGTCACCCACACCGCGGCCTGGTTCACCGACACCCTCGGCTTCGACCCGACCGACGGCATAACGCCCGCCAACTGGCTGGCCACCCCCACCCACCTCCTCACGGAGGTCACGGCGGGCGCGGTGTTCCACGACGGCCTCCACCAACTCGGCCCCCTGCGCCACGACTTGCGTTGGTACCCCCACGACGTCTGGCTGCACGTCCTGGCCCGCGAGTGGCGGCACATCACCGAACGCGAGGCCTTCGTCGGCCGCTGCGGCGAGGTGGGCGACGAGTTGGGCTCCGCCGTGAACGCGGCCCACCTGACCCGCCACCTGATGCGCCTGTGCCTCCTCATGGACCGCCGCTACCCGCCGTACGACAAATGGCTGGGCACCGCCTTCGCCCGCACGACGGCCGGCCACCGCCTCACCCCGGTCCTCACCGCCGCCCTGACCGCCGCCGACTGGCAGACCCGCGAGAAACACCTCGCCTACGCCTACGAAGCCGTGGCAGGCATCCACAACCAACTGAACCTGACCGACCGCGTCGACCCGACCACCCGCCCGCACCCCTCCGGCCCGTTCCGCGTCCTCCCCGCCGACCGCTTCACCACCGCCCTGCTGGCCCGCGTCACCGACCCGACATTGAGAGAGCCACCCGACCACAGGCACCCCGGCCGGCGCGGCTGATCACCGGGAGGAGCAGAAGGCCCGGTCAGCGGCGCCGGTGAGGACCGGGGTGAGGCGGTGGCCGGCCGAGCAGGGAGAGCGCCGCCGCGGACGCGGTGTCGGCGCCCGCCGTGGCCACGACGATGTGCTGCCCGTCCTCCTGAGGGACGGGCAGGGACTGCAGGTTGAGCTCCATGCGGCCGACGACCGGATGGTGCATGCGGTACGTCGCGAGGGCCCGCTTCCTGACCCCGTGCTCGGCCCACATTGTGGAGAACTCCGGGCTGTTCATGGTCAGTTCGCCGATGAGCGAGGCCGGCCGGGGATCGTCGGGGTGCTGACCGGCGGCGAGCCGGAGCTTGCCGACGACGTTCCTGGCCTTCTGCGGCCAGTCCACGAACAGGTCCCGGGTGTGCGCGTCCAGGAAAACCAGCCGCGCCATGTTCGGCCGCAGATCGGGCTGTTGGGGGATCCGCGCGTCCAAGTGCCCGGCGAACAGGGCCTGTCCGGTGCGGTTCCAGGCCAGTACGTCGCTACGGCGGCCGAGCACGAGCGCGGGTGCGTCGCCGAGGGCGTCGAGGAGCTGCCGGATGGCGTCGCCGACCCGTTCCGACCCGCTCCGGCGCGGGCCTGCGCCGGCCGGGGACACGACGTGCCGCGCCGGCCAGGTCGTGCAGATGGGCGCGCTCCACCTCGTCGAGACCGAGGGCGCGGGCCAGCGCGTCCAGGACCTTGGGCGACGCGTTGAGCGAACTCCCCTGCTCCAGCCGCGTGTAGGAGGACGGCCCCACCCCGGCGAGCCGCGCCAACTCGTCCCGGCGCAGCCCGGGCACCCGCCGGCGCTCCCCGAAATCCGGGATCCCCACATCGGCCGGCCGCAACTGGGGCCGCCGTGTCCTGCGGAACTCCCCCAGGCGCGGCTTCCTGTCCATGGCCCGAGTAGTCGGAGTATCGGGCAACGGGATGCCGGGCAGCCTGCCCTTGCCAGAGGCAGGCAACGCGACGTCTGCCCCGGCCCCGGCTCGGCTCAGCCGTACTCAGTCGTGGACGGGGAAGTCGTTCACGACGGTCGCGGCGGCGCCGCTGCGGCCCTCGTCCCGGCCCTCGTCCGCGGCGATGAGCGCGCTCGCGGTCAGCGGCGGGCCGTCGTGGGCGGACGCGGCGGCCATCAGCCGGGCCGCCGCCTCGGCCCCGGTCTCCGGCGGGATGATCAGCAGGTCCCGGCGGCCGTTGCCGTAGGAGAGCAGCAGGAGCTTGTGCGGGTCGAGCTCCGTGAACCAGCCGGCCTTGACGACGTGACCGTCGACGGGAACCTTGCGGGGGATGTCCGGCCAGTACGTCGGGTTGACGGCGACGCGGGTGATGCGGCCCCACAAGGGGTCCAACACGGCGGTCAGTGAGGGCAGTTCGCTCAGCAGGTCCCGGGAGCGGGGCCACCAGGCGCCGTCCAGGAGGCCGGGGGCGGCGCCGTCGCTCTTCAGGGCGAGCCGGGCGGCCGGAGCCGCGGCGGGCCGGGATCGCGGGAGGGTGGGTTGCACGGTCGCCAGCATGATGCGGACCCGTCTCCGGGCCGCCTCTGCGGCAGCACGGGGTTCGTCGCTCGCCGAGGACGACCCGGTGCGGAGGCCGGTGTGCGAAGTGCCCTCGGTACCGTCCACGGTACTCCGCGCCCCGGCCCGGTCCGTTCCGGAGCGTACGGGAGTACGGTGGAGCAACCGAGGGCTCTTGACGTGCCGGTGTCCGGTCCGGCGTCCTGTCCTCGCGTTCCCTTCCCAGGGGCAGCCCGTGACCCCGGCCGCGCCATCCGCACCGACGGCCGAGGAGTCCCGCCATGTCGATCCTTTCCACCCCGTCCACGACGGGCGTCCCGGCGGGCACCGCCCCACCGCCCCCGGCCTACGACGGCACCTCCCCGTTCCCGGAGGACGGCCCGCCGCCCGTGCGCGACGGCGCCGCGCGGATCTACGTGAGCATCACGGCGGCGATCGTCGTGCTGCCGTTCGTGGGGCTCGGCCTGGCCGGCTGGCTGCTGTGGGGGCGGCTCGTCCACCCCGTCGACATCGTGCTCGCGGTCGTCCTCTACACGATCACCGGTCTCGGCGTCACGGTCGGCTTCCACCGCGGGCTCACCCACGGCTCGTACCGGGCCGACCGGCCCCTGCGCATCGCGCTCGCGATCGCCGGGTCGATGAGCTTCCAGGGCGACGTCATCGGCTGGGTCGCCACCCACCGCCGCCACCACGCCTTCACCGACCGGCCCGGCGACCCGCACTCGCCGTACCGCTACGGCACCCATCTGTGGGGCCAGTTGCACGGGCTGCTGGACGCCCACGTCGGCTGGCTGTTCCGCAACGAGCAGACACCTCCGGAGCGTTACGCCCCCGACCTCCTCGCCGACCCCGACATCCGGGCCGTCTCCCGCGCCTTCCCGTGGCTGTGCCTGTTCACCCTCGCGCTGCCGTTCGGGCTCGGCTGGGCGATCGGCGGCAGCTGGCTGTACGGCGTAACGGGTCTGCTGTGGGCGGGACTTGTGCGCATCGCACTGCTCCACCACGTCACCTGGAGCGTCAACTCGCTGTGCCACATGATCGGTGAGCGTCCCTTCCGTACCCGCCGCCACGACCGCGCCACCAACCTGTGGCCGCTGGCCCTGCTCTCCTTCGGCGAGAGCTGGCACAACCTCCACCACGCCGACCCCACCAGCGCCCGCCACGGCGTCGACCGCCGCCAGATCGACCCGTCCGCCGCCGTCATCCGCCTCTTCGAACGCGCCGGCTGGGTCCACGACGTGCACTGGCCGACCCCGGACCGGATCACCGCCCGCCGCGCCTGACACCGAACAGCTCTTCCACGTACGGCAGTTGGCAGGAGCCTGATGACCACCGTGCTGCAGCCCCCGCCTCCCTCCCGTCCGGTCCTGCGCCTGCGCCTGGCCCCCCACGGGAACCTGCCGCGGGCCATCGACGGCGCGTGGTGGCCCCGTTCGTACGACCTGCCTGCCGAACTCCCGGCACTGCTGGCCGGGTTGCCGGCTCAGTGGGGCCGCATCACCAGTGCCACGGTCAACGGGGCGGTGTGGTCCGCCGTGCCCGGCCGGCTGCTCGTCGCCCAGCAGGTCGTACGGCTGCGCGGGACCCAGGGGGAAGCCGCCCCGCACACCGTCGTCCTGCTCGCACCCGGCCGGGGCCGCTGGGATCTGCTGGTCGTGCCGCCGGACACGACCGAGCAGGCGGCCGACGCGCTCATGGCGGCCGCCGTGGCCGGTCAGCCGCCCTGGGCGCCGGGCTGAGCCGTCGCGGGTACCGGGATGGCCCTGGTGTCGAAGTCGCCGGAGACGATCTGCGCGGCGAGGTCCGAGAGGCGCAGATGACGGGCGCGGGCGTAGCTGCGGAACGCGGCGAAGGCGTCGTCGACGGAGGTGTTCCAGCGCTCCGCCAGGAAGCCCTTGACCTGTTCGATCAGGATGCGGCTGGTCAGCGCGTTCTCCAGCTGGCTGTTCTCGACATGGGACTGCTCCAGGGTGCGCTGCTGCAGGATCGCGATGGTGGCCACGTCGGCCAGGGCCTGGGCGAGCGCGATGTCGTCGTCGCCGAGGCGGTGCGCGGTGGTCTGGAAGAGGTTGAGCGCGCCGACCACGCGGTTGCGCAGCCGCAGCGGGATGGCGTGCGTGGTCACGTATCCGGTCGCGCGGGCCTGCCGGGCGAAGCGCGGCCAGGCGGCGGTCGTCTCCGGCCGGGTCAGGTCGATGTTGGTGCGGGCGGCACCGGTGCGGTAGCACTCGACGCAGGGGCCCTGGTCGTGCTGGAGCGCGAAGAGTTCCAGCAGCCGGGTGTGCTCGTCCGAGGCGGCGATGGTCTGCAGTTCGCCGTGCGCGTCCACGAGCAGGATCCCGGCCGCCGACACGTCCAGCAGTTCCACGCAGCGCGCGGAGAGGCGGTGCAGCAGGTCGATGACGTCGAAGTCCTCGACCAGTGAGTCCGCGACCTCCACGAAGATCTCGGCCAGACGTCGTTCGCGGGCCATGGCAATCATCCCTTTCCACCGTCGGGCGAGTTCGGCCCGCTTACATCGTCGTCGAAGTCGTCGTTGAAGCGCAGCCTGCGGGCGACCACATCCGCCGCGATCTCGCCGAGCGGCCGCTCACTGCTGTACGCGTGGGCCCGCAGGCGCAGCAGGGCCTCCTGTATGGACACGTCCAGCTGGGCGCTGATCATCCCCGTGGCCTGGTGCACGACCGCGCGGCGCAGCACGGACGGAGGCTCCAGGGCCGCGCCGAGCCCCGGCCCCTCCCCGTCCCCGTCCCCGTCGTGTCGGTCACGCTTCAGGAGAGCGCCGGTCAGTACGGCGGTCAGTGCGGCGGCGTCGGTGTACTGCTGCCCGCTCAGCCGCCGTTCGCGGTCGCACAGGAGGGTCAGTACGCCGACCCGGATGGCCCCGATGCCCAGCGGGAAGCAGCACACGCCGTGCACGCCCAGGTCGCGCGCGGCCGGCAGCAGCGCGGGCCAGCGCTCGGCGCGCACCCGCGCCAGGTCCGGCTCCAGCACGGGTGAGCCGGCGCTGACGGCGTCCGGCCCCGGGCCCTCCCCCAGCGTGAACTGGAGCTCCTCGAACCGGGCGCTCAGGTCCGGGTGGTGCCACAGCGGCTCGGCCGTCCGCTCGGCACCGACCAGCAGCGACAGCGCGACGCCCGCGGCGCCCAGCGCCCGCGCACAGGCCGGGGCGGGGTCGCCGGCCTCCCCGAGGCGCAGCGATCGCAGGACCTCGGCCATGCCGTCACTGATCACCCGTCTCCGTCCCGCGCGGGCCGGGGTACTTCGGGGTGAGGTGTCACCCGGCCTGCCCCGAACACTACGGGGCCCACTCCGCCGTCGCACGGTCCGCGGGTATGTCGTGCCAGGCGTCGTGGGTGCTCGCGTACCGCGGGAACCGGTCCCGCAGACCGGCGGCCCGGAACACGAGACCCGCACCCGGCAGGTGGTGCACGACGCGCAGCCATCCATGCCGCTCATGACAGTCCTTCCGCGCCGCGCACAGCGGGTCCAGGACGCTGCCGTCCATGAAGGTGACACCGCGCAGATCCACGATGAGGAGCAGCCGCCCGCCACCGTGCCGGGCGTCCACCAGATCACGCGCGAAGGCCGGCACGGTCACCAGGTCCAGCTCGCCGCCGGCCGTGACCACACGCAACTCGTCGAACAGGTCGGAATGCGGGCCCATACGACCCAACTCCTCTGCCACCGGGGGCTTTCGCCTTGCGCAGGGCCTCTGTTGCGCGGAAACGGACGCTACGGAGAGGGCCGGGGGCACGGGCGGACCGTACGACGAGGGTACTGCCGTACAGGGGGCGGCCCGCGGCTCTAGCTCCAGATGGGCGCGGGAGTGGCCGAAGGTGTCGTCCCTGGTCGGTTCCTGACGGATTCGAGGGCGAAGGTGCAAACCCCTGACGTCGTACCGTATCCGCGGCCTCCGGGCAGGACTAGGCTGTGGAGCAAGGCCCCAGTCCCCGGTATCGATGCTGAGTCCAGCTCCCGGGAGACCCGCTGTGTTCGTCCTGCTCATCGTCCTCGTCCTGGTCCTGTTCGCCTTCGGTTTCCTCCATCCCCTCTGGTGGGTGGCCGCGGCGGTGCTGATCTACAGCGCCACCCGCCTCGGCCGCGACCGTGGCGGAGGCGGGTGGCGTGACGGCGGTTCCGATCTCGGGGACTACCGGGACTACCAGGAGCGCCGGAGCCGTCGGGAACGCTGGGACCGCCGCTACAGCCGTCAGCACCGGGCACGCTGGCGGCGCGAGGACCGCCGGGACCACGAACGCCGCGGGTGACGCGCGGAGTTGCCCGGTCGCGCCGCCCGGTTCCCGGACGGGGTGTGGATCAGGCCTCCAGTCCGGCAAGGGGTTCGGAGCCGTCGACGAAGGCGCGGGCCACGTCGGACAGCCGCCGGTTGTGGGCGCGGGCGTAACCGCGCAGGGCGCTGAACGCCTGCTCCATGTCGATGCCCTGGCGTTCGGCGAGCTTCCCCTTGGCCTGTTCGATCAGCACCCGGCTGTTCAGCGCGGTCTGCAGCTGCTCGTTGAGGACCGTGCTGCGCGCGCTGGAGCGCTGCTGGAGCAGGCTGATGGTGGCCACGTCGGCCAGGGCCTGGGCGACGGGCGTGCCGACCGGGTCGAAGGGACCGGGTGCGGCGTGGAAGAGGTTCAGGGCGCCCACGGTCTCCTCCCGCAAGCGCATGGGCAGGGCCTGTACGGCCCCGAATCCGCTGCGGTGGGCCGCCGTGACGAAACGCGGCCAACGGTCGATCTCCCGGGTCAGGTCGGAGATGACCACCGGTGCGCCGGTGCGGAAGCAGTCCAGGCAGGGGCCTTCGTCGTTCTGGAGCTGGAAGAGCTCCAGCAGCCGCACCTGTTCGTCGGAGGCGGCCATGACGCGGAGTCCGCCGTCCCGGTCGGCGAGCAGCACACCGGCGGCGCTCGCGTCGAGCATGCTCACACAGCGGTCGGTCAGCAGGCGCAGAAAATCGATGAGGTCGAAGTCGGCGACCAGATTGTCGGCCAGCTCGACGAAGGTCTTGGCCAGGAGCTGTTGATCCATCGTGGGCACCCTCGATTGGGAGTGGTCCCGGCCCAAAGGGGCGGGCAGTACGGCACGTTTCTCGGACGGCACCCATGCGTCAGGGTTCCTCAGATTTCGTTGGATTTCCTGAGGTCTTGCCATATTTACGAAGGTTTCGAGATGTTCCGTCAGGTTTCCTTGTCGGTCCGGTCCGGCTCCGCGTCCGGTGAGAAACGGAGCCGCCGGGCCACCACGTCCGCGGCCACCTCGGCCAGCCGGAGTCCCTGCGCGAAGGCATGACCGCGAAGTCTGACGAAGGCCTCCTCGATGCCGACGCCGAGCTGGACGGTCAGGACACCGCTGGCCTGGTCTATCTCCGCCCGGTACGCGCCCAGGTCCTCGACGGGGCCGTCGCGCGGACCGCCCGCCTCGTCGATGCGCGCGTCGAGCAGCACCAGGGTCGCGAGATCGGCGAACGCCAGCGCGTCCGCCAGTTCCTCCGCGTCCAACCGGACCGGAACATGGGCGTACAGGTCCAGAACCCCCAGGCTGATCGCCCCCATCTGCAACGGGAGCGCGAACACCGCGCGCGCCCCGGCTTCCAGGGCCGCGTCCGCGAACACCATCCAACGGTTCTGGAGCTCACGGGTCAGCAGATCGGGTGTCAGAACGGCCGAGCCGTGCCGGAAGGCATCCACACACGGCCCCTCGCCCAACGTGAGCTGGAGTTCCTCCAGTTGCTCGCTGATGTCGTCGGTGCTGCACAGCGGATGGCTCGGCGCGGCCGGGGACATCGCCGACACTCCGGCCCCGCCGACCGGCAGCGCGGCCACGGCCGCGGTGCACACGTCCACCACACCGACCCGGACACCGCGCCGGGCCGCCTGCTCGGCCACCAGCACCTGGATACGCTCCGACCGGCTCTCAGACCCCACCCGGGCCACCGCCCGCAGGCATGGTGACAGGCTTCACCGACGCGGCGCCGGATGGTGCCCGGCGGCCGGTCGGCAGCCCCTTCCGCAGACGGCGGCAAAAGCCCCGCTCCTGCGGGCGCCGACGGTCGGCCGTCATCGCGCATCTCCCGAAACTCCCGGAACTCCCGAAGCTTCCGGAACTCCCGGAACTCCCGAAAATCCAGGAACTCCGGAAAGGACGGACAGCGGCCGCACGGAGCGCTGCGCCGGGGGTGGAACCGGCGCAACCCGGGTGTCCGCGCGAGGAGGTGGCGGACGACCGGACGAAGGGCCGAGGAGCAGGAACCCGTCGCCGACGACGTCGAAAATCCGGAGCAGAGTGGCCGGCGGATGCTGCAGTCGCAGGGTCCCGCCGAGCCCTTCGGTCTGCTGTGCCACGCGGAGGAACACGTTGAGCCCGCTGCAGTCGCAGAAGGTGACGCGGGCGAGGTCGACATCGACGGCGCGGACACCGTCGTGCAGGCACCGCTCCAGCGACGCACGCACCAACGGCGCGGATTCGAGGTCGATCTCACCGGCCAGGGTGATCAGCGCCCTGGCCGTTCGGTCATGGTGGTGGACGGTGAGCTGTAGCAGGGGCATGGCGCCTCGGTTCGGAAGACCATCCGGCAGCGGGTGCGGTGGTGCCGGAGTCCCGGCTACCTGGGCGCGCTCCCGGCGGGGGCGTACTTTCGGCGGAGGCAGAGCGACGGCCGGTCCGACAGCCTGCGCGGCAGGACAGAGGATCAACCCGGCTCCCTCCAGGGATGCGCCGGGTGACAGACGAAGAGTCCGCACCCCGCAGCCATCCTCGTTCAGCGATCACATGCCGCCGGGGTCTGGGACGTCTGTTCAGCAGACTAGTCCTCGCGCCGCCCCCGTGGACGGTTCGAAGCCACCCGATCCAGGATGCGAACCCCGGCCTCGAACCGGAGCCGCTGGTCTGACTGGATTCAGCCCAATTGTCCGTTGACGTGATCGACAGCGGACGCGCGAAAGTACGGGTACCGGTTGTCGGTGGGTCCGGGCGGAACTCGCCCCAGCAGCACCTCCGGCAAGCCGACCCGTGGCAGCAACGCCTCCACCGCCGAGAGCAGCCTCAGCAGCGACGCCCGCGCCGCCAAGTGATCTTGCCGACTGGTTCCGAATACTGCCCCGGTGTCCGGAATCACCTGCTCAGAACACATGTCGCCCAGTGCTCGGTCCACACCGGTTCCTAGTCGTGGTCGGTGGAGAGGGCGACGTGCCGCCAGGTGTCCATCTCCTTGCGGAAGGCGTCCAGCTTGGCGTCGAAGGCTTGCAGGGTGTCGGCTCCGAGTGGGAGGCGCAGGGGCGGTTCGGGGGTGGCGGCGATCTCGACGATGGCGTGTGCGGCCTTGACCGGGTCGCCGGGCTGGGCGTGGTTCAGGGAGGGGACGGCGTCACGCATCGCGCCGGCGGTGGGCGCGTAGTCGTCGATCACGTCGATGTCCGAGTTCAGTCTGGCGGGATCGAGGAAGTCGGTGCGGAAGAAGCCGGGTTCCACGAGCGTGACGTGGATGCCGAGGGGGGCGGGTTCGGTGTGGAGGGTCTCGGTGAAGCCCTCGACGGCGAACTTCGTGGAGGCGTAGATCCCCCAGCCGGGCGCGGTGGCGAAGCCCACGATGGAACTGATGTTGATCACATGGCCGGACCGCTGACGCCGCAGCACCGGCAGCACGGCCCGCTGCACGGCGAGCGGGCCGAACACGTTGGTCTCGAACACCGCGCGCACCGCGGCGTCGTCGGACTCCTCGACGGCGGCGAGCAGGCCCGTGCCGGCGTTGTTGACCAGAACATCGATCCGGCCGAACCGCTCGACCGCCGCGTCGACAGCCGCCCGGATACTCGACGGATCGGTCACGTCCAACGGCACAGCCAGCAGCGCGTCACCGGCGTCGGGGAACTGCTCGCGAACGGCTTCGGCCTTCCTGGCGGTCGCGACCACCTGGTGACCGGCGGCGAGGGCGGCACGCGTGATCTCCAGGCCGAAGCCCCGCGACGATCCCGTAAGGAACCAGACACTCATTGACTTCTCCTCTTCAGGCAGTGGGCAGGTTGAAGGCGGCGCGGTTCTGGGCGATGAAGCCCTCGACGTCGAGGGACTCGCTGCCGCCGATCGTCTTCACGAGGTCGTTGGTGCCGGCGAAGACGCCGTTGCGGTAGTCGACGGCCACGGCGAGCAGGTGCTGGATCAGGTGGTCCGGCGCGCCGCGCCCGCGCAGAATGGCGGCGCATTCGTCGAGTTCGATGGGCACGTAGGTGACGTCGCGGCCCAGCGCCTTCGACATCTTCTCGGCGATCTCGTAGTGGTTGAGCTCCTCGGCGCCGTACAGCGGGTAGATCCGGCCGGCGTGCGGGGCGGGGTCTTCGAGGATGGCCGCGATGACCTTCGCCTGGTCGCTTTCGGCGATGGGGGCGTGGCGTCCGTCGGCGAACAGGAGGCGCGGTTCGCCGGTGCCGTCGGCCCAGGTGTCGCTCAGCCACTGGGCGAAGAAGGTCGGGCGGATGTGGGTGACGGGGACCGGGTCGTGGTCCAGGACGCGTTCGGCGACCCAGTGCTGGCGGGCCGCGTTGCCGGCGGTGTCGCGGCGGGCGGAGATCTGCGACATGTTCACGATCGCCTGGACGCCGTTCTCCTCCGCCGCCTGGGCCACGTTCGCGGTGGCGTCCATCAGGCCGGGGCGGATCGGATACGTGAAGTACAGGACGGCGAGCCGCTCGGCGCGCCCGTCGATCCGGCGGACGAGCGCGCGAACCCGCTGACCCGCTGACCCGCTGAACACGCTCAGGCGGCAACTCGGCGGTACGGCCGCCCGTCCTGCCGGTCGCTCCGATCACCACACGACCGCATGCCATTACGACGCGACGCCCCTCCGTCCGTGGAGAAGTGCCTGTGGTGGAAAGGGAGTCGACAGGTGATGCGCGCGCGGCAGCCGCGCATCACCGTGATCGGTCGGGTGTCGGCTCGGGTCCGGGTGCCGCTCGCGGGTCAGTCGGCGAGGAAGCCGAGCAGGTCCGCGTTGAACCGCTCCTTGAAGGGAGCCACCGACATGAGTCCGTGCGGCGCCCCCTGATAGACCTTCAGCTCGGCGTCCTTGATGAGCTTCACCGACTTCTCCGCCGACGCCACGATGGGCACGATCTGGTCGTCGTCGCCGTGGATGATGAGCGTCGGTACGTCGATGCGCTGGAGGTCCTCGGTCAGATCCGTCTCCGAGAATGCCTTGACGCAGTCGTACGCACCCTTCATGCCGACCTGAAGGCTCCACAACCGGAAGGCTTCACGCAGCCCCAGGGACACCTGGGAGCCCTCTCGGTTGGCGCCGTAGAACGGGGCGCTGAGTTCCCAGTAGTACTGGGAGCGGTCATCGAGGACACCTTGGCGGATCCCGTCGAAGACTTCGACGGGCAGGCCCTCGGGATTGCTCTCCGTCTTGAGCATCAGCGGGGGGATCGCGCCGAGGAGTAGGAGCTTCGACACCCGCGCCGCGGCCCGCCCGGCCGCGCAGCGCGTCACCTCGCCGCCGCCGGTGGAGTGGCCGACGAGCACCACGTCGTGCAGGTCGAGGTGCTCCAGCAACTGCGTGAGGTCCTCGGCGTAGGTGGTGAGGTCGTTGCCGTCCCACGGCTGGCCCGACCGGCCGTGACCGCGGCGGTCGTGCGCGATGGCCCGGTAGCCGTTGCCCGCCACCAGATGAGCCTGGTCGTCCCAGGCGTCGGCGTTGAGCGGCCAACCGTGGCTGAACACCACGGGGCGACCGCTTCCCCAGTCCTTGTAAAAGATCTCGGTGCCGTCAGAAGTGGTAAAGACTGCCATGATCGATTCACCTTCCGCCGGCGGCCGCACGCCGGGCGCTGTTTCGACAGAACTCGCCGGCGAAGCAGGCCGCTTGAAAACAGTTCAACGGACCCTGGTGTGCATGTGCAACGAACTGACCCTGGCCAACAGGTTATTCGCGAGGTATCTCCCCGTCGCAGTGCTCTGTCGTGCCCGGTGTCGCCTGCCGCTTCCCATCGTGCAGCAGAATGCGGGGTCAGTCATCCCGTACGGTGCGTAGTCCGCGTGGTCCGGTGACTACGCACCCGGAGTCCATGGGCTGGAAAACGCCCGCTTCGCGCCAGTGCGCCGGGGTTCAGGAACCGAGGTGTTTCCGATTTTCCTGAAGTTCTCGACAGGAATGCACTCCGAGTTTCTTGAACACTTTGCGCAAGTGGTAATCGACCGTATGCACGCTCAGGAAGAGTTGTGCGGCGACCTCGGCGTTCGTCGCGCCATCGGCGGCGAGCCGCGCGACTCTGGACTCCTGCGTCGTGAGGTGATTTTCGCTGCCGGTAGCGGGTGCGTGATGTCGGTTTTCCGATGAGGAGCCGGCCGCGGACAGCTGCATGGCCGCACGCAGCGCATAGCCCCCGCTCCCATCTGCGTGAACAGGTCGCGGGCGGACCAGAGGTGATGGCGGGCCTCCTTCGTACAACCAAGGCGCGCAGTTGTGGGGAGACCGAGTGCTGGGCCGGCCGCGAAGGCCGTACGCAATCCAGCCCGGCGCATCCCAGTCCCTCGGACGTGACCAGTGACTTGACCGCTCGACGGGTGGTTGCCCGATAAGGCGCATCCGTTCGGGCACTCTGTGGTGCACTGGCACCTACCTGGCAGCGGGCTCGGCGCCGGCCACTCGCGTACCCGGGCGCGAGCCCTGAGTACCAGCAAGCAGCGAGGATGCACCGTGACCGCACGCGAGCATGAAGGGCCCGGTGGGCCGACCGTTCCCCCTTCCGCGAAACGGGGTGGCCAGGGCAGGGTGATGACCTTGCCGGGGACACTGGCCGCGGCGGAGACAGCGGCACCCGTGGAGTCGCTGGACGTGGTCGCGCGGATGCTCAGGGAGCACCTGGGGGCCGCGTCGGTGTCGTTCCTCATCGCCGACTTCACCGGCGCCTCGGTGGTACGGCTGGGCACGGCGGGCAGCGTCGACACCGATGAACCCGCCCGGCGCATCACCCTGCGGGGCACCCTCTACGACGACGTGATCCGCACCCAGCGGCCGAGCGTGGAGGACAAGGGCGAGGGCGCGCTGGTGCGGGTCGTGGCCCCGGTGACCAACCGCGGGGACGCCATCGGGCTCCTCGAACTGTTCCTGCCCGCGGCACCGGACGCGGAGACCATGCGGGAAATCGGCGAGACCGCACACGCCCTGGCGTACATCGTGATCGCCAACCGGTCCTTCACCGACGTGTACCAGTGGGGCCGCCGCACCACTCCGCTGAGCCTGGCCGCGGAGATCCAGCATCGGCTGCTCCCGGCTTCGCTGGCGTGCGAGGCCGCGCAGTTCGCCGTCGCCGGGGCGCTGGAGCCGGCCGACCACGTGGGGGGTGACACCTTCGACTACGTCATCGACCGGGACACCGTCCAGCTCTCCGTCACCGACGCCATGGGCCACGACGTCGACGCCGCGCTGCTGGCCACTCTCCTGGTGGGCGCCCTGCGCCGGGCACGGCGGGCCGGTGCCGACCTCGCCGAACAGGCCCGCCAGGCCGACCAGGCCATGCGGGAGCACGGCCGTCAGAGCTACGTCACCGGTCAGCTTCTCCGCATCAGCCTGATCGACGGCACAACCGAGTTCATCAACGCCGGCCACCCCTGGCCGCTGCGCATGCGGAACGGCGAAGTCCAGGAGATCACCCCGAAGATCGATATGCCGTTCGGCTTCCACGTTCCGCACACCTACCGGGTCCAGTCGCTGGACCTGCAGCCGGGCGACCGGCTGGTGATGCTGACCGACGGCATGCTGGAGCGCAACGCCAACAGCCTCGATCTGTCGGACCTGATCGTGCGCACCGGCGCACTGCACCCCCGCGAGGCCGCCCGCACTCTCATCGGGGCGATCGTCGACGCCAACCACGGCCACCTGCAGGACGACGCGACCGTCATGTGCCTCGACTGGCACGGCGTCGACCACTCGGAGCGGGACGCCAACACCGGCGCCGACCTCACCGATGCGTCCGCACCGTCACGGACAAGGCGGATGAATTCCGCGCGCTGACGCGATGACGCGGCGGCGCGATGACGGGACGGCGGCCCAGGCGCAGACCAAGGAGGACGAAGTCGGCGACCAGCACTTCTTGTCGTAGGCGACCTTCAGACAGCCGGGACCGACCGTCGCACTGCCCAGAGGGACGAAGTCCACGCCGTACGACAGCCGCACAGGAAGTGCGCGGCCGAGGCCACGCCGCCCGGGATTCACTTCAACAGATCAGGGCCGCGCGACCATCGCCGCGCGGCCCTGATCCCCTGCACCACAGATCCTGTCGACGCCCGGCACGAGAGCCGGTCCCCGTGTCCGGGTGAGCGGCACGGCGCGCGGCCGGCGGCAGTCACGGACGCGGCGTGCGCGATCCCGCGGGCAGAGCTGCGAGGTCAGGCCGGGTTGATGTTTTCGGCCTGGGGGCCCTTCTGGCCCTGGGTGACGTCGAACGTCACGACCTGGCCCTCCTGGAGCTCACGGAAGCCCGAGGAGTTGATCGCCGAGTAGTGCGCGAAGACGTCCGGTCCTCCGCCGTCCTGGGCGATGAAGCCGAAGCCCTTTTCCGCGTTGAACCACTTCACGGTTCCTGTAGCCATGTCTTGTGCCTCCCAGTCGGTGAACGCCTCCCCCTCCATGGGGAAGGCGGAGGTGATCGCCCTGGTCCCTGCGGCACAGCACAGCAAAAAGCCCACACCAGGAGCATGGGCTTGGGGGGGAACTCCGAACCACGACAGCTGACGCAGACGCTACACGCCCACACACCGTGTCACCAGGGAAAGGGATCACGCCGAACATCGGGACCGGTTGTACGGGGTGCCCGCCGATGCCGGCGGGCCCCTGTCTCAGGCCGTGTTCGTCGGGTTCGCCGATTCTGCGGTGCGGCGGTATTCGGCGTTGATGCGCTGGGCTTCTTCGAGCTGGTCTTCGAGGACGATGATGCGGCAGGCGGCCTCGACAGAGGTGCCGTGGTCGACGAGTTCCCGGGCGCGGGCGGCGATACGCAGCTGGTAGCGGGAGTAGCGGCGGTGACCGCCCTCGGAGCGGAGCGGGGTGATCAGGCGGGCTTCGCCGATGGCGCGCAGGAAGCCCTGCGTGGTGCCGAGGAGCTCGGCGGCCCGGCCCATCGTATAGGCGGGATAGTCGTCGTCATCGATACGGCTGAACGAGTCGTCTGCTGTCATCTGCACCTCTCCATGGAACGCGTGGAGGGGCCCTGGTGCCTATCGCACCAGGGCCCCGAAGGAACTACTACACCATCTGCCGACCCTGACAGGGCGTCGGCCTTCTACTTCCGCAGACCCGACCGGCTTGCTGCCGGGGCTGCTGGGATCGCGGTTGCTTGACCGGAGACCACCTCACTATCGATGTCCTGCGGTACCCGGGTTCAAGATCCGGCCCGGGCGATCCTGATGGCGCTCGGCTCCTCCGTTCTTCCCTCTGGGATCAACTGCCTACAACTGGGGTACTGCGCACTGCTGGTGATACGAACCGCTCAGCGGCCTGTGACAGCACCGCTCTTCGGCAGCCAGCCCCGTCGCCCGTCCTGCGTCTGCCCTGGCTTGGAACCCCACTGCCGAACCTCCCGGTGCGCGCGTCCGCAGCCGACGCCTTCACCGAGGTGCTGCTCACCGACTTCACTGCTGGATACCGCGAACTGCACTTTCGGGTACTGCCACTTGCGGTCCTGCTCACGGCGGCCCCTGATCACTACGGGCCACCCGGTACGGTCGCCAGCCGCGTCGCCGTCCTGCAACCGCTCTGGCTTCGCGACTCCACCACCGCACCGTCCTGCGAACTGCACCTGCGGATACTGCTCTGCCCGGCAGTTCGTGTCTGCCGGGCCCGGCTGTCTCTCTGAGCTACGACAGAACCATAACCACACCCCCACCCCAATGTCTACTCTGACAAAAATAGATTTCCGCGTGTTCGACAGACAGGCAATCGGCCTCGAACAGTGATCGGAGCAGGAGGAGGGCCTGTCAGCGCCTGGTCAGCCGGCCACAGGGAGAGAACGAGACACGGCAGGCAGAACCGGACATCGACGATCCACGGACCGGGGAGACCTGATGAAGGAGACCTGATGAACACGATGAGCGTCGACGTCGCGGCCGCCCGCTCCACGCCATGCGTCGCCGGCGCACGCGAAAGCGCCCGGGACCTGACCACGCACCCGGACAGCGTCGAGGTGGCCGTGCACGACCACAGCCCGCAGGCGCCGCGCATGCGCACCCCCGACCTGAGTGACGGCACCGGAGGCTGCGGCCGGCCCATGGTCAACCGTCTCGCCCACACCGCCACCGTCACCACCGTCACCCGCCGGACGACCGGCAACCGGCAACCGGCAACCGGCGACCGGCGACCGGCGACCGGCGACCGGCGACCGGCGACAAGACCGTGAGCGCCCTCCTCGCCCGGTAACGCCACCGCTGAAGCAAACGGATGGCCGGCAAATACAATCTGACCCATGTCGAAGCATGACGAGTTGCTCGTTGACGTCGCCGCCGTGGTGGAGTCCGGGCAGAGCAACCAGATGTCCCTGACCGTGGTCACCGGCGGCACTGTCATCACCGGCCGGCTGGCTCCCGAAGCCGTGTGGAGGCGGAGGGTGTCGGAGGTTCTGACGGATTCCGCCCGCCTGGGAGAGTTCTCCGCCGTGTTCGACAGCCCCGCGAAGGAGGACGGCCCACCCACCCACCTGCACTTCCACGTCGCCCGAATTCTTCAGGGCACGGTGGGGATCCCGGAGACTGGCGGGATGTACCGGGTCGCGATCAACGACGTCAGCGCCTGGACCGTGGGCGACTTCAGCTATTCCGACAACTGATATTCCGGCCGCCGAGGAACCACGGGGGCGGGACCCCGTCGCACGCGATGGGCCCGGCCGACTCGCGTCGGCCGGGCCCACTGCTGTTCAGGGTGTCGGCGCGTGCCTGTCGCGTCGGTCAGACGGACAGGGGAGCGCCGAGCATCTCGGAAGCCTGCCGGAGCGAGCCGAGGACGCCCACGGGTACGGCCTTGGGGAGGGCGCGGCAGGTGAAGCCGAGCTTGGTCATCGCCCGGCGGACTTCGTCGGCGCTGAAGTCGCGGCGGTCCTGGCGGGTGATGACCTGGCCGACCTGCTTGACGGGGTAGTGACGGCGGCCGATGATCACGGACTCACCCATGACCTGCTCGGGCTTGACGCCCTTCATCGATTCCAGCACACCGCTCTTGGTGAGCTCGAAGGGGAAACGGGCGATGACGCAGCGCATGGGGCCTCACAGGGAGAAGGGAAGAACGGTCCGACGAGGGTGAGGCGGATCAGCGGGAGAGGGCGAGGTCGCCCAGGGCGCCGCCTTGCCCGTCGGCCACCGGCAGGGCACCGCGCCGCCGACGGACGCGCATCGCGTGCTCGGCTTCGGCCATCGTCATCACGGGTGACGTGAACGACCCGTGGTCGCCGAGGATGTCGCGCAGGCGGACGCGGTCCGTGTAAGCGGAGTTGTCGCGCACGGCGGTGAGTTCGGTCCGGGTGACCAGGCCTGTGCACTGGCCGTCCTGGTCGCAGACGACCAGTCGGCCCGTGCGGGCGGCGGCCATGACGGACAGCGCCACCTCGACGCTCATGTCGTCCCAGACCTGCGGTCCGGCCACCTCCACGACCTCGGCCGGCGTCCTGTGCACAGGGCCGGCGCTCGTCGGGCGGGGCTGCGTCTGAACCAGCGTCAAAAGATGCCTCCTGCAGAGATGGGTCAGCTTCCTGATCACGAAGGTTCTAGGCCGCCGCACCGACGACGGACTGGCGTACGGGCCCGCGCCGGGCTCCCGAGGAGGGGCGGCGCCGGCCCCTGGAGGAGGAGCCGCGCTTGGGGCGTTCGGCCACCGGTGCGGTGATGACGACCGGGACGCCGGACGGAGCCTGGGCACCGGTGATGCGGTTCAGTTCGGCCTCGCCGGAGCGGACCTCGGTGATCTGCGGCCGGATCCCGGCGTCCGACATGAGGCGGGCCATGCCGCGTCGCTGGCCGGGTGTCACGAGGGTGACGACGCTGCCGGACTCGCCGGCGCGGGCGGTACGGCCACCGCGGTGGAGGTAGTCCTTGTGGTCGGTCGGCGGGTCGACGTTGACGACCATGTCGAGGTTGTCGACGTGAATGCCTCGCGCCGCCACATTGGTCGCCACCAGCACGCTGACGTGCCCCGTCTTGAACTGGGCGAGTGTGCGGGTGCGCTGCGGCTGCGACTTGCCGCCGTGCAGCGCCGCGGCCCGGACTCCGCTGTTGAGGAGGTCCTGGGTCAGCCGGTCGACGGCGTGTTTGGTGTCCAGGAACATGATCACCCGGCCCTCGCGGGCGGCGATCTCGGTCGTGGTGGCGTGCTTGTCGGCGCCGTGGACGTGCAGGACGTGGTGCTCCATCGTCGTGACGGCACCGGCCGACGGATCGACCGAATGCACCACGGGGTCGGTGAGATAGCGGCGCACCAGCAGGTCGACGTTTCGGTCCAAGGTGGCGGAGAACAGCATCCGCTGCCCCTCCGGACGCACCTGGTCGAGCAGTGCGGTGACCTGCGGCATGAACCCCATGTCGGCCATCTGATCGGCCTCGTCCAGCACCGTGATGCCCACCTGGTTCAGACGGCACTCGCCGCGGTCGATGAGGTCCTTGAGCCGGCCCGGCGTCGCGACGACGACCTCGGCACCGCCTCGCAGCACGCTGACCTGCCTGCCGATCGACATCCCGCCCACCACGGTGGCGAGCCGCAGTCTGACGGAACGGGCGTACGGAGTGAGCGCATCGGTCACCTGCTGCGCCAGCTCACGCGTCGGTACGAGGATGAGTCCCAGCGGCTGGCGAGGCTCGGCACGCTGTCCGGCCGTGCGGGCGAGCAGGGCGAGACCGAAGGCAAGGGTCTTGCCGGAACCGGTGCGCCCGCGGCCCAGAACGTCACGGCCCGCCAGAGTGTTCGGCAACGTCGCACCCTGGATCGGGAACGGTGCCCTCACACCCTGCCTGCCGAGTTCGGCCAGCAGTTGCTCGGGCATGTCAAGATCGGCGAAATCCTCAACCGCAGGCAACGCGGGGGTGATCGTCTCAGGGAGCGCGAACTCACCCTGCACCACGGCGGGCCGACGGCCGTAACCGCCGGAACGGACAGGCCCGCCGGAACGGCGCGGTGCCGACGAGCCATAGCGGCTGCCGCCCTTCCCGGCGTCGGCGCTGCCATTACGGGTGCGGGCAAAGCGGTCGTTCGTACGTGTGCGGTTCATGCGGAACCTTCCTCGATGTGGCACATATCAAGGAATTCCCGCAGCGTTGAGCAGCACGGAGAACCACAAGTATGGACCGACGGCAGAAGCACAATGCAAAAGAAAGCAGATCTGGCCGACGGAAATCCACGCGGGCGCAGGTGCTGAAATAAATGACGCGGCAGCGACGCACAATTCCGGGCGTCGACTGCGGTGCGGTTCTTCAGGTTGCGTCCGCATCTCTGAAGGATGAGCCGCACGTGGTGAGGCCGGTGATTTCTCCGAGCCGTCCCGCGGCTGAGACCACTGCGGGAGAATGCGTGCAGCTGGGGCCCGCACCCCGAGGGATGCGGGCCCCAGCTACCAAGTGCTTTTCAGCGTCAGGCCGGAACGATGTTCTCGGCCGTCGGGCCCTTCTGGCCCTGCGCGATGTCGAAGGTCACCTTCTGGCCTTCCAGCAGCTCGCGGAAACCCTGGGCGGCAATGTTCGAGTAGTGGGCGAACACGTCAGCGCCGCCACCGTCCTGCTCGATGAAGCCGAAGCCCTTTTCCGCGTTGAACCACTTCACGGTACCAGCAGCCATGTCATATCTCCTTCGGGGCAGTACACCGGTATCCGCACCGTGCGAACACCGTGTCGCCGCAATGATTACCCCGCCCGGAAAACGACCGGAAATACAAAAGCGCTCTCCCCAGCCGAAGCCGAGTGGGAGCACTTGAAGTTTCGGGAACCAAAACTGCAACTGAGATCAACAGTAGCACGCCGCCACGACCCCCACCGGTTAACCAATTCCACTCCCATCATTGCGACAAAAACTCTCGCCGCATGGTCCGGCAAACTCTCACCTCACAAGCACAGTTATTGACCCACTCACAGTGCAACGTTCCGGAGAAGCGCGATCGGCGGCCGCGACCAGGGCCGCCCGAGCACGGGGAGGTACACGGCTGTCCGCAGGATCGAATTCAACGGGGCCACGTCCCCCGTGATGCCGCTCACCCCCGAACTACGCCAGTACGAGGCCGCCGACCTGCCCGCGTACGGCGCGTCGCGGTCCGCGAATCAGCCCGCGACGGTGCAGGGCAGTGCTGAACTCACACGCAGATCCGGCGCGGCTTCTCACCCGCTCGCTGAACGAACGACCACGTCGAGCTCTCAGACGCTGCCAAGGGCCGGAACATCCCGCACGCAGGTTCGTCGGTACGCGCGCCTCGCTACTCCCCTCCATCAAGTGACACCTGAGGCCAGCTGTCGAGACAGCAGCGGAGAGCACTGACAGTCGGGCCGTTGGGGGCTTCGACGCCCCAGGCACCGTGGCTGATGTGAGCGACCTTCAGAAACCCGGCTCCACGGTCAGGCCAGTCTCCTCATACAGCTCGCGCACCGCGGTCTCGGTGATGGGCTCGCCGGGTTCACTCTTGCCGACGGGTAGGTCCCCCAGGCCTTGGGCTCCTTGGGTGAACTCGGCGTTGTGGCTGCGGTCATGGGTCCGAGGGCGGGCCCGAGGACGTTGGGCTGGTCGTCGATCGCGCCCCCGGCGGAGCGCGATCGTCGTGAACCTGTCCGGACACCACAACCTTGCGGCCCCAAGTGCGCTCGCGACCGCACGGCAGATCGGGCCCCATCCGCACGATCGCTGCGCACTTGCCCACCACACCGAACCCGACAGACCGGAGCCGACCGGCGGCGTCGATTCCAGACCTACGCGTTGCGATATGTAGCCCACAGGTGCCCGATCGGCCGGACTCCAAGGTCAAAAAACAAGAAACCTCAGGTCAGAGTCCTGACCTGAGGTTTTCCATGGAGCCCCCTGTCGGATTCGAACCGACGACCTACGCATTACAAGTGCGTTGCTCTGGCCAACTGAGCTAAGGAGGCCTGCACAGGTGTGAGGCGGATGTACCCGGCGTAGCCGAGTCGTGCGCGATCACGTGCCTGGTGCAGTGTACCCAGGTCCCCGACCCGCCCTGTCGAAAATTTCCGCGAAGTTCACATGCCCCCGGGTACTGACAGACCGGGCAAACGCCAGGTACCGTCCGTACCCAGTTCACTCGCGTGGACTACACCACCACCTTCCTACAACGGATCGTCCGGCACGTTCCTGCCGGTAGAAGGGGGCCTTCACCATGGCCACTGTTTCGTTCGACAAGGCGACCCGGATCTACCCGGGCACCGAGAAGCCCGCCGTCGATGGTCTGGAGATCGAGGTCGGGGACGGCGAGTTCCTCGTCCTCGTCGGTCCGTCCGGCTGTGGCAAGTCCACCTCGCTCCGCATGCTCGCGGGACTTGAGGACGTCAACGCCGGCGCCATCCGCATCGGTGACCGCGACGTCACGCACCTGCCGCCGAAGGACCGGGACATCGCCATGGTGTTCCAGAACTACGCGCTGTACCCGCACATGACGGTCGCCGACAACATGGGCTTCGCGCTCAAGATCGCCGGCGTCAACAAGGCCGAGATCCGCCAGAAGGTGGAGGACGCGGCGAAGATCCTCGACCTCACGGACTACCTCGGCCGCAAGCCGAAGGCGCTCTCCGGCGGTCAGCGCCAGCGTGTCGCGATGGGCCGCGCCATCGTGCGTGAGCCCCAGGTCTTCCTCATGGACGAGCCGCTGTCGAACCTCGACGCCAAGCTCCGCGTCTCGACCCGTACGCAGATCGCGTCGCTGCAGCGCCGCCTCGGCATCACCACCGTCTACGTCACCCACGACCAGGTCGAGGCCATGACGATGGGCGACCGCGTGGCGGTGCTCAAGGACGGTCTGCTCCAGCAGGTCGACTCGCCCCGCAGCATGTACGACCGCCCCGCGAACCTCTTCGTCGCCGGCTTCATCGGCTCCCCGGCCATGAACCTGGTCGAGGTCCCGATCACCGACGGCGGCGTGAAGTTCGGCAACTCCGTCGTCCCCGTCAACCGCGAGGCGCTCAAGGCCGCCACCGACAAGGGTGACCGCACGGTCACCGTCGGCGTGCGCCCCGAGCACTTCGACATCGAGGAGCACAACGGCGAGGCCGCGAAGTCCCTCACCAAGGACTCCGAGGACGCCCCGGCCGGTCTCGCGGTCTCCGTGAACGTCGTGGAGGAGCTGGGCGCCGACGGCTTCGTCTACGGCAGCGCCAAGGTCGGCGACGACCTCAAGGACCTGGTCGTCCGCGTCAGCGGCCGCTCGGTGCCGGAGAAGGGCTCGACGCTCCACGTGGTGCCGCGTCCGGGCGAGCTGCACGTCTTCTCGACCTCCACGGGCGAGCGTCTCACCGACTGATCACACAGTCACGACAAGGGCCTCGCGGTCGTCCGCGGGGCCCTTTCCCGTTTCCGGTTCGCGCTGCCCGACCGATATGACAAATACCCCGGCAGACCCGTCATTTCGAGCAGCGTTCGTCAACGCCCTACCCAATTCGAGGCACCAATCCATCCCCCGAATTGGTGACTAAATGTCGCCAAATCATTACCGGGCGCTACCCTCACACGCGTGAAGCACTCCAATAACCAACAGCCGCGACGCGGCCGGGGCCCCGCCCGTCGGGTCGGCCGCACCCTCGCCCTCGTCCTGCCCGTCATGATGGTGCTCTCCGGGACCCTCGCGGTCACCCGGGTCAACTGGTCGGGGAGCCCTTCCAGTTCGATGCTCACCGCGACGGACGTCACGGCGGCCGGAGCCTCCTCGCGGGCCGCCGCACGCGCCCCGCAGGACGTCCTGCGCGACCAGCTCATGACCGAGCTCCAGGACAAGAACCCGGGCGTCGTCCTGACCCACCTCCAGGAGGCGGTGAACGGCCACCCGTCGCTCGCCACGCACTGCACCTCCATCGCCCGCGCACTGGGCCGCGCAGCGGTCCGCATCTACGGCGCCGCACGCGCCCAGTCCTACGCCCGCCCCGTGTGCGACACCGCGTTCGCCTCCGGGGTCATGGCCGCGCACAGCTGACCGGAGCCTGCGCCCGGAGTAGGAGGTCGGTAACGGCTGATTAAGGAACGGTTGCAGCCGAAAGATGCGGTGGGGCCGCCACGTACAGTTCGGGTCATGACCGATCCGAACGCCGCGTCGCGCCCCACCCAAGCCGTGATCCTGGCCGGTGGCCAGGGATCCCGGTTGCGCCCGTACACCGACGACCGGCCCAAGCCGATGGTCGAGATCCCCGGCACCGGGACGCCGATCATCGGCCATCAGCTCGTCTGGCTCGCGGAAGAGGGCGTGACCGACGTCGTCGTCAGCTGCGGGCATCTCGCCGAGGTGCTGCAGGAGTGGCTGAAGACAGCCGATCTGCCCGTCGACGTCACCACGGTCGTCGAGACGGAGCCGCTGGGCCGCGGCGGCGGCCTCAAGTACGCCGCCGCGCATCTGCCCCGCCCGGACAGCCCCTGGTACGCCACCAACGGCGACATCTGGACCCGCTTCTCGCTGCGCGACATGGCGGACTTCCACACCGAGCGCAACGCAGTCGCCACGATCGCGCTGGCCCGGCCGCGGATCCCCTGGGGAGCCGTGCAGACGGACGACTTCGGGCGCGTCACCGACTTCATCGAGTCGCCGCCGACGCAGTACGCGATCAATGCGGGGGTGTACGTCTTCTCACCCGAGTTCGCCGGTTTGCTGCCGGAGCGGGGGGATCACGAGCGGACGACCTTCCCGCACCTCGCGCGTGAGTTGCGGCTGGCCGGGTTCCCGATTCCGCAGGGGGCTTACTGGCGGGCCATCGACACTGCGAAGGACCTCAGGGAAGCCGCCAAGGAGCTTGCTGCGCTTGGTCGTTGAGTGCGGGACGGTGGGGGCTGGTCGCGCGGTTCCCCGCGCCCCCAAGAACAAAGTGGGCCTGCACTGAAAAAGTGCAGGCCCTCTTACTGTGGTCAGCCGGTGGACGGCGACTGCGTCAACAAGCCCCCCACCGGCCCAGCTACCCCAACAGGCCGCCCACCAGGCCCGGCTGGCCGGAGGAGGACGAACCCCCGGTGCTGGAGCCGCCACTTGAGCCGGTGCCACCGGTCGTGCCGCCGCCCGAGGTGGGGCCGGAGGTCGTGCTGGGGGCCTGGCCGGCCGGGGAGGAGTGCTGGGGCTGGGTGCGGCCCGCGGTGCCCTGGGTCTGGCTGGGGGCGCCGCCGGTGGCCGTACCGGTCGAGGAGTGGGTCGCGCCCGGGCTCGTCGCGGCGTGCGACGGGCTGGCCGAAGCGGCTTTCCGGGACGGCGAGTTGACCGCCGAGGGGCTGCTGCTGCGGCTCTTGGTCGGTTCCCCGGGGAGCGGGGCGCCGGGCAGTTCGTTGCGCGGGGCCTCGCCGGGGCCGGGGACGACCACGCGGCTGGAGTCGCGCACCGCGCCGCCGAGGAGCGAGCCGATGAGCAGGGTGAGGCCGATGGCGACCGCCGTGACCAGGGCGCCGCGGCGCAGCACGTAGCGGCGCAGCTCCCAGATGTCGGCGCGGGGTCCGAGGCGGCGCCAGGCGCTGCCCGCGAGGCGGCCGTCGACGGAGTAGACGGGGGCGCCGGCGATGATCAGCGGGGACCAGGCGGCGAGGTAGATGATGTCGGGGGCGTCGTAGGCGGGAACGGTCTTCCAGCTGACGGTGACGATGAGCGCGGCGGAGAGCAGCGCGCCGCCGACCGCCGCGACCCGCTGCCACAGGCCGAGGATCGTCAGGACGCCCACGATGACCTGGGCGAAGGCGATGACGAGCCCGGAGCCGACGGGGTGCTGGAGGGCGAACTGCCGCAGTGGCTCGGCGACTTCCCAGGGGTGCAGGGTGTTGAGCCACTTGACCATGGAGCCGCGTTTGCCGCCGTCGAAGTAGACGGGGTCGCACAGCTTGCCCATGCCGGCGTAGATGGAGATGAAGCCGAGGAAGATGCGGAGGGGGAGCAGGACGACGCCGAGGTTCATCCGGCGGCCCGGGTAATAGGCGTGCCGTACCGGGTCGTTGGGGTGCCGTCCGGTGCGCCGCTCGCGCTCGCCGTCCGCCTCGAAGTCCTCGAACTCCCCGTCCGCGTAGGCGGGTTCGTCGTAGGCGCTGCCCACGGTCCGCATCTGCGGCAGGAGTCGGTTCTCGCCGGTGTCGTGGGCGTGGCCGCGCTGGGCGCCGACGATGGGGGTTTCGAGGGTCTGCGCGGTCAGGTCGCCGTCGTGGCCGCCGCCGTAACCGCCGTCCGCGATACGGGGGATGACCTGCGTGGCGCCCGCGTCGCCGGCCGGCTGCTCGCCGTGGCGGACGCCGCTGCCCCGCACCGCCTGAAGGAGCCGGTGGGCGCCGGTGTCGTCCGGGGCGGACCGGCCGCTCCAGACGACGGGCCTGCGGCGCGCGGCACCGGTGGCGGGCATCCGGGCGGTGTCCTCGGCGGTGCTCAACTGCCGTGCGAGGCGCGGGTTTTGGGTGCGCGTCGAGGCGCCCAGCTGCACGCGGAAACTCGCATGGTTGACGATGACCTGGGCCGGATCGCTCGGCACCTTCACCATGCTCAGCGCGGGAGCGTCGTCCAATCCGGACTGGAATCCGGACGAGCGGTCCCCCGTGGGTGTGCGGGGTGTTCTGGTGTCCACACTCATCTAACCGAGTGACGTGTGTTTAGGACACTGCTTTGACTTGCCGGATGTGTCCGGACAGCGTCAAGCTCGCCCTCGACCGCCAGATTGCCCCGAGTGGGTGACCGCGCCGAACGTCCGTTCAGCCAGACCCCGGCCAAACCCCGGCTACGACTCAACTACGACGCCGGGCCGCCTCGTAGAGCACGATCCCGGCCGCGACACCCGCGTTCAGCTGGGCGCCTCGGCGCCCCGTCCCGACCGCCGCCCTCGCGCGCTTCGCGCTTCGCGCTCGGGCCGACTGCGCGGGCCTCCGACCGGCGGGCTCCGCCGGCCCGCACCAACCGCCGTCAGGCCCGTCGCCGAGCCGCCTCGTACAGGACGATGCCCGCCGCCACACCCGCGTTCAGCGACTCCGCGCCACCCGGCATCGGGATCCGCACCCGGTAGTCGCAGGTCTCGCCGACCAGGCGGGACAGGCCCTTGCCCTCGCTGCCCACGACGATGACCACCGGGCCCTCCAGGGCCGGGAGTTCGCCGATCGTGGCCTCGCCGTCGGCGGCCAGGCCGACGATCGCGATACCGGCCTTCTTGTACGCCTCCAGGGCGCGCGTCAGATTCGTGGCGCGGGCGACGGGCGTACGGGCCGCCGTACCGGCCGACGTCTTCCAGGCGCCGGCGGTCATGCCGGCCGCGCGCCGCTCGGGGACGAGGACGCCGTGGCCGCCGAACGCGGAGACCGAGCGGACGATCGCGCCGAGGTTGCGCGGGTCGGTCACCCCGTCGAGGGCGACGATCAGCGGGTCCTCGCCCTTGTCGTAGGCCGCGTTGGCGAGGTCCTCGGCGTGCGCGTACTCGTACGGCGGGACCTGGAGGACCAGGCCCTGGTGGTTGAGGCCGTTGGTCATGCGGTCCAGCTCGGGGCGCGGGGCCTCCATGAGGTGCACGCCACCGCGCTCGGCGACCAGCTGGAGCGCCTCGCGCACCCGCTCGTCGTTGTCGATGAACTGCTGGACGTAGAGCGTGACCGCGGGGACGCCCTCGCGCAGCGCCTCCACGACCGGGTTGCGGCCCACGACCATCTCGGACGTGCCCTTGCCGCCGCGTCCGCGCGCGACCGGTGCGCGGCGCTGGACCTGCTTGGCCCTGGCGTTGGCGATGCGGTTCTTCTTGTGACCCTTGCGCGCCTCGGCGGGCGGGGTGGGGCCCTTGCCTTCCAGGCCCCGGCGCCGCTGGCCGCCACTGCCGACCTGCGCGCCCTTCTTGCCGGACATGCGGCGGTTGTTGGCTGCCATGACCTACCTGTCTGTTCAGAGTCGTATCAAGAGTTTGTGGACGTACGTCTATGCAGTGTGCCGCCCGGAGGGCCGGGCGGCACAGTCGATCTTCGTTGACCGGGACGGGCTCAGCGTGGGCCGAGGGTCCAGCGCGGGCCCTGCGGGCCGTCCTCGATGACCAGGCCGGACTGGTTGAGCTGGTCGCGGATGGCGTCCGCGGTGCCCCAGTCCTTGCGGCCGCGGGCGGACTCGCGCTGGTCGAGGACCATGCGGACCAGGGTGTCGACGACGCCGTGCAGGTCCTCGCCGCGGTCGGTCTCGCCGGCCCACTGCGGGTCCAGCGGGTCGAGGCCGAGGACGCCGAGCATGGCGCGCACCTCGGCGAGACGCGCGACGGCGGCTTCCTTGTCGTCGGCGGCCAGCGCGCTGTTGCCCTGCCGGACCGTGGTGTGCACGACGGCGAGGGCCTGCGGCACGCCCAGGTCGTCGTCCATCGCCTCGGCGAACGCGGGCGGCACCTCGGCCGCGGGCTCGACGACTCCCCCGGCCTTCTCCACCACCCGCTGCACGAAGCCCTCGATCCGCGCGAACGCGGACTCGGCCTCGCGCAGGGCCTCCTCGCTGTACTCGATCATCGAGCGGTAGTGCGGGGTGCCGAGGTAGTAGCGCAGGACGATCGGGCGCCAGGCCTTGACCATCTCGCTGACCAGCACGCTGTTGCCGAGCGACTTCGACATCTTCTCGCCGCTCATGGTGACCCAGGCGTTGTGCACCCAGTACTGCGCGAAGTCGTCGCCGTAGCCCTTGGCCTGGGCGATCTCGTTCTCGTGGTGCGGGAAGATCAGGTCGAGGCCGCCGCCGTGGATGTCGAAGGCGGGACCCAGGTACTTGTGCGCCATCGCCGAGCACTCCAGGTGCCAGCCGGGGCGGCCGCGGCCCCACGGGGTCTCCCAGTCGGGCTCGCCCGGCTTGGTCGCCTTCCACATCGCGAAGTCGCGCGGGTCGCGCTTGCCCGTGATGCCCTCCTCGGAGGGCTGGCGCAGGTCGTCGACGTCCTGGTTGGAGAGCTGGAGATAGTCCGGGTACGACCGCACGTCGAAGTAGACGCTGCCGTCGGCCTCGTACGCGTGACCGCGCTCGATCAGTCCGCGCATCATCTCGATCATCTCGGGCACATGGCCGGTCGCCCGAGGTTCGTACGTCGGCGGGAGGCAGCCGAGTGCCTGGTAGCCGTCGTTGAACGCGCGCTCGTTCTCGTAGCCGATCGCCCACCAAGGGCGGCCCTGGTCACGGGACTTGGTGATGATCTTGTCGTCGATGTCGGTGACGTTGCGGATGAACGTGACGTCGTAGCCGCGGTGTTCGAACCAGCGGCGCAGGATGTCGAAGTTCAGGCCCGAGCGGATGTGGCCGATGTGCGGGGCGGCCTGCACGGTGGCACCACACAGGTAGATCGAGACACAGCCCGCGGTGAGCGGGGTGAAGTCGCGAATCTGCCGGGCGCTGGTGTCGTACAGACGAATGGTCACGCTACAAGGGTAGTGGGCGGTAAGGAGTGCCCGGTGCCTTCCGGCGGATTGGCCGTTTACGGGTGCGGGTCCGGCGGAGGCTGGGCGCGCAGTCCCCCGCGCCCCTGAGTAGGCAAAGTCACCCTTGTTTCACGACCAGGGCCGTTGCCACCGCCATCAAGCCCTCGCCCCGCCCCGGAAAGCCCAGACCGTCCGTCGTCGCTCCCGAAACCGACACGGGAGCTCCCGCCGCCTCCGACAGCAGCTTCTGCGCCTCGTCCCGGCGCTTGCCGATCTTCGGACGCGGGCCTACGACCTGTACGGCGACGTTGCCGATGGTGAAGCCCGCCTCGCGGACGATCCTCGCGGCCTCCGTCAGCAGGGTCACTCCGGAGGCACCCGACCACTCGGGGCGGCCCGTGCCGAAGTGCCGGCCGAGGTCGCCGAGGCCCGCCGCGGAGAACAGGGCGTTGCAGGCGGCGTGCGCCACGACGTCCGCGTCGGAGTGGCCGGCCAGGCCCGGGCCCTCTCCCTCCCACTTGAGGCCCGCGCACCACAGCTCGCGGCCCTCCTCGAAGGCGTGGATGTCGGTGCCGATGCCGACCCGGGGAAGCACGAGGGGCTGCTCAGAAGCCATCGTTGAGCCTCCTGCGGGCGAGGACCGCCTCCGCGAGGACCAGGTCCAGGGGGCGGGTGACCTTGAAGGCCTCCTCGTGGCCGGGGACGACCACGACCGTGAGGCCGAGCTGCTCGACCATGCTCGCGTCGTCGGTGACGTTGTCGGTGACCGTCTCGTGGGCGCGGACGAGCGTGGCGCGGTCGAAGCCCTGCGGGGTCTGTACGGCGCGGAGGCGGGCCCGCTCGGGGGTGGCGACGACCGGCTCCGGGCCGCCGGGGTACGCGGCGGCCTCGACTTCCTTGACGGTGTCGGCCAGCGGCAGGGCCGGTACGACGGCGGGAGCTCCGTCCCGTACGGCCTCGATGACCGCGTCGACCGTGTCGACGGGGACGAGCGGGCGGGCCGCGTCGTGGACGAGGACGACGTCGTAGCCGGGGGGCAGCGCGTCCAGGCCGAGCTTCACGGACTCCTGGCGGGAGTCGCCGCCGGGGACGACCAGGAAGTCGGTGCGTTCGGGCAGCGCGTGCGCGTCGAGGAGGGTCTTGACCTCGGGGGCGCCGTCGGGCGGGGCCACGACGACGACCAGGGTGACGGCGCGGGAGGCGGCAAGTGCGCGGACCGCGTGGATGAGCATGGGGGTGCCGTTCAGCGCGCGTAGCGCTTTGGGGGCGCCGGGGCCGAGACGTACGCCCCGTCCGGCAGCCGGGATCACGGCTGCGACGGAGGACTGCGCCTGCGAAGAGCGCGAATCGTCAGACATCGGTTCCTGTCAGGTTTGTGTGCTCGACCTACGTGGGTATGGCCTGAGGAGTGCCGGGCGCGACGCCTTGACCGGACCCTTCCGTGACACCGGTCGAGCCTGCTGCCCGGGCCCGGCACACCATTATCGGGGGTTTCCAGGTGCAGCCCTGAACTGCCCCCGAACATGCCGAAGCGCCCGGCGACAGGCGGGCTGTCATCGGGCACCACGGCATTTCAGTGCGCTGAGCAGGGCGTACCAGGTGCCTGCGTCAGGACGCGAGAACCTCGTCGAGCAGAGCCTCGGCCTTGTCCTCGTTCGTGTTCTCCGCGAGCGCGAGCTCACTCACCAGGATCTGGCGAGCCTTGGCGAGCATGCGCTTCTCACCTGCGGAGAGTCCGCGCTCGCGCTCACGACGCCACAGGTCACGGACGACTTCCGCGACCTTGATGACATCGCCGGAGGCGAGCTTCTCCAGATTTGCCTTGTAACGACGCGACCAGTTCGTGGGCTCCTCGGCGTACGGAGCGCGCAGCACCTCGAAGACCCGGTCCAGCCCGTCCTGACCGACCACATCACGTACGCCGACGAACTCCGCATTGTCCGCTGGCACACGCACCGTCAGGTCACCCTGGGCGACCTTCAGCACCAAGTAGGTCTTGTCCACGCCTTTGATCTGGCGAGTTTCGATAGCCTCGATCAGCGCGGCCCCGTGATGGGGATAGACCACGGTGTCGCCAACCTTGAACGTCATGTGACAGGTACCCCTTCCGTGGCTATCCAGGGTAACACGGAAACTGCGTGTTCTGAATGGCGTTTTCGCAGGTCAGGGCATATCTCGGGGCTTGACAACAGCAACAGGAACGTGCTGCGGAGGCTGAGCGGAAGAGGGTATTCGCAGGTCGGAGCGGCTCTCCGGGCGAGGTGAAACGCGTACGTTACACACATCCGGAGGCGCCCCCAAGTGGACGAACGTCCGCAAATGTCTGGTTCCAAGTGCTCGACTTCCGCTACTCCGTTCGGTGCGCGGAGCCCGGTGCGAGGCGAATCCGGAATTGATCACCGAGGTGGCGCGGAACGGCCGGTGATCAATTCTTCGAGGCGTCCTGCATTCTTCACGGAAAATCCGTCGGCGGACGGCTGAGCTGCTTATGTGAATGCCGGACGAGTGCCGGGCACAAGTGACCCGCGGGTCACTTGTGGCACACGGGTACCCGGTTGGGGGAGGGTCGGGTGCGGTGGCGCGGGAACGGCTCGGTAACCTAAGGCCGCTGACAGACACTTAGGGCGGCTTTATTCGGGAGTCGCCCTGCTCCGCCCACGTTCAAGGAGTAGCCGCCGCCGTGAGCAGCAGCCTTCGACGCGGCGCCCTCGCCGCCGCCGCCATCGCGTTCTCGATCGCCTCGCTCGCCGCGTGCGGTGCCGGCAACGACGCCCAGACGCTTCAGGTCAAGCCGGACAACGCGGCCGTCTCCGTCGGCGTCATCAAGGTGCAGAACGCACTCGTCATCACCCAGCCCATCACCGACTCCAGCCCCCAGCCCTCGGGCCCGGCGGTGATCTCGGCGACGCTGTTCAACAACAGCAAGGACCCCCAGACCCTGGACTCGGTCAGCGTCGACGGCGTCGGGACGGCCACGCTGACCCCCGCCAAGGGCAAGGGCAAGCTGACCGTCCCGGCCTTCGGCTCGCTCGTCCTGGGCGGCAGGGGCAACGCCTCCGCCGCGCTGACCGACGTCGGCACCGGCCTGGAGGACGGCAACGCCCAGAAGGTCACCTTCACCCTCAGCACGACCGGCGCGGTGAGCCTGAGCGCGTTCGTCGTCCCGGCCGACAGCTACTTCACCAAGTGGGGCCCGACCTCGATCCCCACGCCCGCGCCGGGCGCCTCCGCGACCACCTCCGCCTCGCCGAAGCCGCACAAGAGCACGTCGGCCACCCCGTCCGACTCGGCCTCCGAGAGCACCACGGCGACGGCCTCGGCCTCGGCCGGCTGACCAGCGGCCGTAGCAGCAGTCGTATGCGCTACGACGAAGGGCGGGACCTCACGGAGAGGTCCCGCCCTTCGTCGTAGCACCGCCAAGAAGGTGTCGGCGGTTTACGGCTCGAACTTGTAGCCGAGGCCGCGCACCGTCACCAGGTACCTGGGCGCGCCCGGGTCCGGCTCGATCTTGGCGCGGAGGCGCTTGACGTGGACGTCGAGGGTCTTGGTGTCGCCGACGTAGTCGGCGCCCCAGACTCTGTCGATGAGCTGCATGCGGGTCAGTACGCGGCCCGCGTTGCGCAGGAGCATCTCCAGCAGGTCGAACTCCTTGAGGGGCAGGTCGACCTTGGAGCCGGAGACCGTGACCACGTGGCGATCCACGTCCATGCGGACCGGACCTGCCTCGAGGGCGGCCGGGGTGACCTCCTCGGGCTCGCCGCGGCGGCGCAGGACGGCCCGGATACGGGCGACCAGTTCCCGGGACGAGAAGGGCTTGGTGACGTAGTCATCGGCTCCTATTTCCAGGCCTACGACCTTGTCGATCTCACTGTCCTTGGCCGTCACCATGATCACGGGGACGTTGGAGCGGCCGCGCAGCTGGCGGCAGACCTCCGTGCCGGGCAGCCCCGGCAGCATCAGATCGAGCAGGACGAGATCGGCGCCGTTGCGCTCGAACTCGTCGAGTCCGTCGGGCCCGGTGGTCGCGATGGCGACCTCGAAGCCCTCCTTGCGGAGCATGTACGACAGGGCGTCGGAGAAGGACTCCTCGTCCTCGACGACGAGCACTCGGGTCACGGAAGGACCTCCGGGGCGGGAAGCGGTTCGTACGGGGATGTGTCAGGGGACCCCTCGACCTCGTCGTCGAGGTCGGGGTGCTGGTGGGCACGGTCGCGGGCCGCACCCGCCTCCGGCAGCCGCAGGGTGAACGTGGAGCCCTGTCCCTCGGAGCTCCACACCGTGACCTCCCCGCCGTGCGAGGCGGCCACGTGCTTGACGATCGCCAGCCCGAGACCCGTACCGCCGGTGGCCCGCGAGCGGGCCGGGTCGACACGGTAGAAGCGCTCGAACACGCGCTCCTTGTCCTTCTCGGATATCCCGATGCCCTGGTCGGTGACGGCGACCTCGATGTGGTCGCCGCCGGGCGCGGACACCCGGCGGGCGGCTATGCCGACACGGGTGCGGGCGGGCGAGTAGTTGACGGCGTTCTCGACCAGGTTGCCGAGGGCGGCGGCCAGCTGGCCCCGGTTGCCCCAGACGTGCAGGTCGGCGGTGCCGCCGGCGGCCATGGTGATCTGCTTGGTGCCGGCCTGGTGCCGGCAGCGGTCGATGGCCTCGGCGACGAGTTCGTCGACGCGCACCGGTTCGGCGTCTTCGAGGGGGTCGTCGTTCTGGACCCGTGACAGGTCGATGAGCTCCTGCACGAGATTGGTCAGGCGCGTGGCCTCGATCTGCATACGGCCGGCGAAGCGCTCCACCGCCTCTGGATCGTCGGAGGCGTCCATGACGGCCTCGGAGAGGAGGGAGAGGGCCCCGACCGGGGTCTTCAGTTCGTGGCTGACGTTCGCCACGAAGTCTCGTCGTACGGCCTCGATGCGGCGGGCCTCGGTGAGGTCCTCCACGAGGAGCAGGACGAGCCGGGAGCCGAGCGGGGCCACCCGTGCGGAGACGGCGAGTGCCTCGCCGCGTCCGGTGCCGCGCCGGGGCAGATCCAGTTCGACCTGGCGTATCTCGCCGTCGCGCCGGGTGTCCCGGGCCATCTGGAGCATCGGGTCGACGGAGAGTTTTCCGCCACGGACCAGTCCGAGGGCGTACGCCGCCGAGCTGGCCTTGACCACGGCGTCCGCTTCGTCGAGGACGACGGCCGAGGAGCGGAGCACCGAGAGGACGGTGTCCACGCCCGGCGGAAGCACCGGGTCCGTGTGCAGGGAGGTCCTGGTCGGCCGTTTCTGGTCGCGTTCGCTCCAGCGGAACGCCAGCATGGCGATGACACCGGTGAGCACCCCGGCGATCGCTGCCGCTGCGGCGACCGCCGCGTTCACGTCCATGCCCCCAGGTTAGGCATGGGATACCTCCTGGCCACAGCCATCGGAGTGCGACCTCGAACACTCGTCGCCCAGAGTTCACCTTGGAGCCAGTATTGGTTCATTTGGGGTGGCGGAAACCGTCGCGTAGGAGCGGGAACGTGGGAGCGTGGGGTGGAAGGGCCGGTTTTTCGTCACAACGGACAGGCCCGGGGCCCCTGAGCCCCCGAAGCGAACGTAGGAGAGGGAACCCTGATGCGGGACGCGTACCACGAGGAACTTGACTCGATCGGTGACGGTCTGGTGGAGATGGCCCGGCTGACCGGGTCGGCGATCGGACGCGCCACGACGGCGATCCTGGACTCCGACCTGAAGCTGGCCGAGAGCGTCATCGAGGCCGACAAGAAGGTCGACGACCTCCAGCACGACCTGGAAGCACGGGCCATAGCCCTGCTGGCCCGGCAGCAGCCGGTGGCGACGGACCTGCGGATCGTCGTCACGTCCCTGCGCATGTCGGCCGACCTGGAGCGTTCCGGCGACCTCGCCCAGCACGTGGCGAAGCTGGCCCGGCTGCGCTTCCCGGACCGCGCGGTGCCGCACGACCTGCACGCGACCATCCTGGAGATGGGCCAGCTCGCCCAGCGCCTGATGGCGAAGGCGGCCGAGGTCATCATCACGAAGGACGTCGACCTGGCCCTCCAGCTGGAGCAGGACGACGACGCGATGGACCTGCTGCACCGCACGCTCTTCCAGCACCTGCTGGACGACAAGTGGAAGCACGGCATCGAGACCGCGGTCGACGTGACCCTGCTCGGCCGTTACTACGAGCGCTTCGCCGACCACGCGGTGTCGGTGGCGAAGCGCGTGGTGTTCCTGGTCACGGGTGAGCACGCGGACGAGCTGCAGCCCGACATCCAGCCGGCGACGGGGGCCGAGGGGGCGTAGGCCCCAGGTCGGGGGTCTCGTGGGGGAAGCCTCAATGCGCCGTTGATGCGCCCGCCGGAGCGGGCATCCAATGGGCAGCATCCGATGGGCACAGGCACCAGCCTCCAGGAGGACCCATGGCCGAATCCCCCGCTACGACGACGCCGGACCCGACGCAGGAGCGCGAGACGCAGCAGCCCGCCGAGATCAAGAGCCTTCCGCTCTTCGGCGCCTGCGGCTGCGGCTCGGGCTGCGGATGCGGGTGCCAGTCGGGCAATCCCTGCCAGTGCGGCTGACCGCCGCCTGCTCCCGGAGGGGCCTCGGTGCTACGGCGCCGGGGCCCCTCCGGCGTGCTCGGGGGCCGTCTCCGGCCGCGGTGAGCAGGACGTCCGTGGCGAAGGAGCGCAGCATGGGAAGGGGGAACAGCACGAGGAGGTGCGAGGCCATGGCCCAGTACATGGACGTACATCACGGAATGAAGGGCATCACGGCCGACCAGTTGATGGCGGCCCACAAGGCGGATCTCGCCGTGGAGAAGGACGAGGGCGTCCACTTCGAGCGGGCCTGGGCGGACCCGGAGTCCGGGACCGTGTACTGCCTGTCGGAGGCACCGTCGCCCGAGGCGGTCCAGCGTGTTCACGAGCGCGCGGGGCACCGGGCGGACGAGGTGCACCCGGTGCCGTACTCGATCTGACGCCGTACACGGGGTGTTGGGGGGTACCCCGGGGGTGCGGTCAGCCCCACCCCCGACGGGGTGGGGCGCTCCATGGTGGGTGCGGGCGAACGACGGCATCGTAGAAGCCGGTTGGCCCCCAGCCGATCCCCACCGATCGCCCGCCCGGAAGGAACGTCCCATGGAATCACGGCAGTTCACCGAACCGGCCGAGGTACCCGGCGAGAGCGTGCTCGCTCCGCTGCTGGCCGCGTGGGACCAGGCGCATCCCGCCAAGGGTGATCCCGAGTGGCGGCACCTGCTGGACGAGATCGCGCATCCCCGCACCACGGAGGCGTTCCGGCGGCTGGCCGGAGCCGGGTCCGCGGTCTGACCGAACCCGCCCGCCCGGCAGGACCGTTCGAGCATTGGGTGCTGTTTGGGCAAAAGCTTCGGCATCGGCAGTTCAACTGACTTGTCCTGTGCATGTCTCACTGGATGAGATGCACGCAGACCATCGCGTGCAACTCACAACCATCCAGGGGGCACTCATGCACATAGCCCGGAACAGACGTGGCATCGCGGTTTCCACGGCCGCCACCGCCACGCTCGCCGCAGCCGCACTGGCAACCGCCCCGCTGGCCGGCGTCAGCAGCGCCGCACCCGCCGCCGTACCGCAGACGAAGGCGATACCGGCGATCACCGGACACGCCCTCGCCCGACATGTGTCGAGCCCGCTCTCCAGCGAGCAGTGCGAGGCCAAGTGGGGGATCGCCTGCTACAACCCGCTGCAGTACCGCACGGCGTACAACCTCAACTCCCTTTACAAGAAGGGCATCACGGGCAAGGGACGCACGATCGTCATCGTCGACTCGTTCGGTTCGCCGACGATCCAGCACGATCTCGACGTCTACAGCAAGCAGTTCGGCCTGAAGAGCGCCAAGGTCAACGTGGTCAAGTGGGGCAACGTCCCCGTCTTCGACCCGAAGAACGCGGACATGACCGGCTGGGCCGGCGAGACCACCCTGGACGTCGAGATGGCGCACGCGGTCGCGCCCGACGCGAAGATCGTGCTCGCGGAGACGGCGGTCGCCGAGACCGAGGGCGTCACCGGTCTGCCCGAAATGATGGACGCCGAGAAGTACTTGATCGACCACGGCGTCGGCGACGTCATCACGCAGAGCTTCGGCGCCACCGAGAACACCTTCCCCGGCTTCGACCAGGGCGACTTCTCCAGCATCAAGAAGCTGCGCTACGCCTTCCAGGACGCGAAGCGCAAGCACGTGACCGTCCTCGCGTCCTCCGGCGACGGCGGCGCCACCGACTACAACCTGGACGGCTCGGCCTTCTACGACAAGCCCGTCAACTCCTGGCCTTCTTCGGACCCGTTGGTCACGTCGATCGGCGGCACGCAGCTCCACCTGAACGACAAGGGCGACCGCGTCACCCCGGACAGCGTCTACAACGACTACGGCGCGAGCGGCGGCGGCCAGTCCCACGTGTTCTCCCGCCCGTCCTTCCAGAACGGCGTGAAGAGCGTCGTCGGCACCCAGCGGGCCACGCCCGACGTGTCGATGGCCGCGGCGGTCAACGGCGGCGCCTGGGTCTACTCCAGCTACGACCCGACCGCGATCGGCTGGGACGTCTACGGCGGCACCAGCGAGGCCAGCCCGCTCTTCTCGGGCATCGTCGCCCTCGCCGACCAGGCGGCGGGACACCGGGTGGGCGACATCAACTCGGCGCTGTACGCGCTCGCTCGGCACGGCGCCAAGAGCAACGGCATCGTCGACGTGAACGACGGCACGAACAACACGTACGCGGGCGTGACCGGTTACACGGCCGGCAACGGCTACGACATGGCGACGGGCGTGGGCACGGTGGACGCGCTGCGCTTCGTTCCGGCGCTGGCGAAGGCAAGCTGGAAGCACTGAGGATCCGCGGATCCCTCTGAACTCCCGTACGGACGGCCCGGGTTCACATCAACCGATGCGAACCCGGGCCGTCCGCATCCCCAGGCGGGCGGGCTCATTCGAGGAAAGGAAGACCTCGCCCCGGAAGACGTGACGTGCGGCCCGGAGAACCAGGACCACCGTCGTGGACGATTACCGACCAGTCCACGAACCGCAGCATCGCTGCTCCCCCACATCGCTGAATTCCCAGCGTAGTCGGGGGTTCTCCTCCGCTGTTCCTCCCCGTGCCTCGCAGCTGAAGGAGCTCGCGCGAAGAAGCTCCGGTCGCCGTCGGCGGGCATGGTGCGGCCGAAGGTGCTGTACCGGCCGCCCGCGTCGTGGATCCACCCTGACCGCGCGTCCGGCAAACGCCCGAGATCCGCGTTCTCCCATGTGTGGCCCTCCTCGGCGCAGCTCTGCCGGAGGGCCACGACGACCTCGCATGAGGGAGTGGCTGCCGCCGAACCTGCCGCTGCTCCGAGACCTGTCCACCGGCGCCGGAATCGGATCGGAAGCGGGTGGTGGCTACCCGCGGAAGCGCCGGCGGCGGTGCACTGGGATCCGGTGGGGCCGGGTGGCGGTGGCGGACCAGGACCGGCGGGCGATGCCGCATGGGGGAGCCGTAGATGCGGAGGAACCTGTCGGAGCGGGGGACGGACGCCGAGTGCCGCCCGGTCTCACCTCGGGCTCGGCGGCCTCGACTTCCTTGCCGCCCCTGGTCATTCCGCCCGGTCGGGTCCCGGAGCGGGCTCCAGATCCGGCACCAGTTCGTGGAAGCGCCGCTCGACCGGCGACAGATCGGTGCTGGCCAGGTCCTCCGGGCGGACCACTATGCGCAGTTCGGGGGTGAGCGCGGGGTAGCGGCGGCACGCGGCGATGAACGAGTCGACGATCAGGGCCACCAGCTGGCTGCGGTCGAGGTCCGTCACGCGGGCCAGCCCGGAGCCGATGAGCGGGACGGCCACCGGTCTGAACAGGCCGTGCACGGCCACCGAGGCCCAGAGGTTCTCCAGGCCGGAGCGCAGGTCCTCGTCGCGGGACCTGGCCACCAGGTCGTTGCCGAGCCGCGAGTAGGCGACCGCGAAGATCCGGCGCCCGTCGACGGGTACGGCGACGGTCGTGCCCACCGGGTAACGGACCCGCCGGCCGCGCGGCTTGGCCCGCGCGCTCTCCGTGGCGACGGCCCGCACGGCGCGCAGCCCGGTCTTCAACTTCTCGTCCAGCAGGCGGCGTCGGCCCCCGAAGAGCCTGTCGACGAGCTGGCTCTGCACGCTGTCGCGGCTGATGACGATGTCCTGGTCGGTCTCCGTGTCGAAGGTGTCGGTGAAGCCGACCACCAGATTGCAGTCCGTCTGCTCGAACAAGTCACCGCGGACGAGGACGACATCCGCCCGCTGACCGGGCAACGGGACCCGGTGGCGCAGCAGTTCGGCACCGTGCCGGGCGCGCAGCGCGGCCCTCAGGGCGTCCAGGGTGCGCGCCGCGTCGAGGTCGTCCGGATGGTCACGGACGATCAGCTCCGCGACCGGCAGCGCGAGATCCGGACGGCCCAAGTCGGCCTGGACGCGGACCAGTTCACGCCGGGCGGAGTCCAGCAGCGTGGTGAGCCGGCGGATGAAGGGGTCGGCGAAGGTCTCGCCGTTGACCTCGGCCAGCGGCCGGCCGCGGATCAGGTCCAGCGCCGCGATGAGCTCATGGGCGGCAGTGGCGGGCGGGGCCAGCAGGGCGGCCCCGACGACGGCCGTGAACCGTGCGCTGTCCAGTTCCTCGGGCCGCAGCACCAGGCGGTAGGCGGTCTCCGGACCGTGCACGGTGACCTGCTGTTCGGTGCGCAGCACGCGGGCGGCGGTGCCGTCCTGGCGGGGATCGAGCGCGCGCCGCAGCTCCAGGACGCGCTTCTGCACCTCGTTGCGGTTGCGCTGGTCCAGATGGCGGGGTCCGTCCGCCAACCCCCATACGTCACGCCGCAGTTGACGTACGGGCACAGCCTCCCCCTCGGCGGCCACCAGGCGGACCAGCAGCCGGGTGGTCAGCGGGGTCAGCCGGACCGGGATCCCGTCGACGTCGAGCCGGACCGGCCCCAGCACTTTGACCTGAATACGCACTCGCCCATCGGTCACCCGCGTCGCCCCCGCCGCGCCCCTGTATCACCCTGTGTCACCGAGAAGTGACAAGAAGATTATCATGATGCCTTGGAGAAACCGTGTGGTCCGACTCCGCATACCGGTCCGCTTTCCGAGGCTCTACGGCACCGGGCGCGCCCGAAGGGTTTTCGCGCGCAACACGATGGTGGCCTTCGGCGGAATATCGGCGGTGCTTCAGTTCGTCGGGCAGTTCTTTCCCCGGAGCTTTCCCGATCCCGGCACGGTCACGGTGGTGTCCGTGGCGGCCTGCCTGGTCTGGGGGCTGGTCCAGGCGCGGCCGGTACCGCGGGTGGAGCAGGTGTTCCGGCGGCCCGATCTGACGGTGGTGGTCGAGGCGGGCGACGTGTTCGACCAGCCGGCGCATCTCGTCGTCGGGTTCTGCGACACCTTCGACACCGCGTCGGCCGACGGCGAGGTCATCAACGCGGCCAGTGTGCAGGGGCAGTTGCTGCTCCGGCGGTACGACGGTGACGTGCGGCGCCTGGACGCGGAACTGGTCGCCGCGCTCGCCGGGGTCGCGCCGGTCGGACGGGAGGACCGGGACCGCAAGCCGCTGGGCAAACTGGACCGGTATCCGGTCGGCACGGTGGCGGTCCTGGGCACCCGGCCGAGGCTGGTGTTCGCGGTCGCGTACAGCCGTATCGGCAACGACTGTGTGGCCGCGTCCAGTGTGGAGGAGCTCTGGCTCGGTCTCGGCAGGCTCTGGGACGCGCTGCACCGGCACGCCCAACTGGAGCGCGTGGCCATGCCGTTGGTCGGCTCGGGGCTGTCCCGGCTCGACCATCTCGACCAGGACAGCCTGCTGCGGCTGATCCTGATGTCCTTCGTCGCCCGGTCGCGGGAGGGCGCGGTCTGCCGGGAGTTGCGGGTGGTGGTGCGTCCCGCCGATCTGGAGCGGATCGACATGCGGGAGGTGGCGGCCTTCTTGAAGGGTCTCGCGTCGGGACTGGACCGCGTATGACAAAAAGAAGGGGGGGACGGTCGTCTGGGCGTCCGTCCCCCTGTCTCTTCTCTCGGGTTCAGGCAAGCCTCCGATACGCGGAGAGGTTCTGGAAGTACCGGGTCTCGCGCCATTCCGGCCCGCTGTCGTCGAGTTGGCAGCCGGCCAGCCTCAGCCGTGCGGCGATCTTCGCGAGGGAGGACTCCGTGCCGTCGAACCGGATGACGTTGATGCCCGCGGTGTCGGCGACATGCCGTAGCCGGCCGACCTCGACGATGACGGTCCGCTCGGGGTAGGCCATCAGCACCATGCCCAGCTCGATCAGCACGTTCTGCCGTGGCTGGCCGGTGAGTTGGGTCTCGTCGTCGGGTTCGCGGTTGCCGAGCAGGTGCGGGTGGAGCTTGGCGACGTCGTCCGGGGTGAGCAGGACCAGGGCGGCCTGCGCCTGCGCCGGTGCGTTCATGACCACCTCGCCGAGGAAGGGCGCGGTCTTGCCGGTGGCCCGCACCAACTCCTCCCACTCCAGCGGCCGTAGGTCGAGCCGGCGCAGCAGCCCGAACATCGCCTGCCGCACCTCTTCGTCCCGGCCGTGCACGACGAAGACGCTACGGCCGCGGTCGTGGCGGTCGGGCGCCTGCCCGGCCGTCTGGTCGGACCGCTGGTCGGACGGCTGCGACTGGGTGTCCGAAGTCTCGGGCGCCGCATGGTAGTTGTAGCCGAAGCCCTTGTTCTCCCCGCCGAGAATGACCTGGCTGTTGTCGCCGAACGTGTGGCTCTCGCTCATGACTGGTCCCCTTGGCTGCCGGACGAATCGGGGCCCTGCGGGCGGTGGTTGTACCCGAAGTTCTCGTTGTGCCCGCCGAGGATCGCCTGAGCGTTGTCCCCGAAAAGGATGTTGGTCTGGGCGCGGTCGTGGTCGGCGAGATCCACGTCGTGGTCGTCCAGGAACTGGCGAATGGTGTGCAGCAGTCGGCGCTCGACGATCTGCGAGTACTTCAGGGCGTCGGTCTTCTGGAAGAAGTGGTGGTAGGTGTCGCTGGTGGCCATCTCCCGGACGCTGGTCAGCGCGCCGCAGTCCACCGACTCGTTCGCGTAGCGGGCGAGCCGGAACTCGCTGGTGTCGACCGTCGCGCCCGCCGCCGTGAACTCTATGGCGGACCGCCCGCCCCGCCGGGGCCGCACCCACCGGCGCACCCGCCCCGGCAGGAACCGCTCGGGGAACAGTCGCAGCGGCGACAGTCCGAACGCCACGCACCAGCTCGGCACGGCCTTGACCATGTCCCACGCGACCCGCCACGCCAGCCGGCCGTCGAAGGAGTCGGGCAGTCGGTCGACGAGGTGGAACTCCCTTACCAGCGGCCCGAGTACATAGGTGTAGAACTCGGTGTGCAGGGTGTCGCCCTTGAGGTCGAACCCGACGAAGATCGAGGTCACCAGCTCCTCGTTCCAGGATCCGACGCGCACGCACAGATACTCGCGGGCCGCGTCGTAGTCCTCCCGCCAGTGGATGTCCGGCAGATCGTCCAGGCCGGGCAACTGGGACCAACCGAGGCCCAGCGTACGGTCGTTGGTGCGGATCGCCGTCGTGTAGCGGCGCTGTTCGACGGCCAGCCCCTCGATCCGTTCGTCCTGGCGGACCTCGTCGCGCAGTTCCGCGTCCATCCGGGCGGCGACGTACGAGGTGATCTCGTGGACGGTGAACGGCTTGACCGGTTTGCGTTCCACGTCGTCCAGGTCGGCCCCGGATCCCGACCCGTTGACGTCGAAGTCCTTGCGCGCGGCGAGGCGGTTCTTGGGCGCGCCGAGCAGGAGTTGGGCGTTGGCCCAGTCACGCAGGGGCAGTCCGGCACCGACGAAGGGCCGGAACCCACCGTAGAAGACCAGGCCGTCGTGGCTGCCCTGCTCGGCGTCGATCTTGCCGATCAGGGCAGGGGTGAGCCTGCCGTTGGCGGGGTAGGCGCCGTCGAAGCCGCCGGCGGGGCCGGTCTCCTTCAGACGGGTCATCAGGATGTGCAGGGTGACGACCCGCCGCAGATAGGCGGCGCCCCACAGCACCCAGAACAGGAGCTGCGCGGCGACGAAGGGCCCCAGCGCTCCGTTGCTCAACAGGATCAGCAGCAGGACCGCCGATCCAAGCCCGACTGCCCATTGGATACGGCGCAGTCGGCGCGCGGCGAGGGCATGGGCGAGGACCGACACGGCGTCGTAGCCGTACGAGGGCGCGACCACTCTGAAGCGCCTCTTGAGCAGTTCGCGGATGACGTCCTTGCGGTAGCCGGGGTCGAGGTAGGTGCCCGCGGACAGCAGGCGGGTGGCCTTGGTCCGCGCGTACACGCGGGTGCCCCGCGGCGGCGTCACGGGCGGCGGGCCGGGCGGATTGCGGTGCGGTGCCTGTGTGCTCACGATGGTTCAGCGCTCCACTCGTGCGGGATGGTCAGCCGGTCGGGGTTGCCGTGCCCTGGGTGATCACACCGTCGAGCACCGTGTAGGCGGCGTTGTAGGTGTGCGAAGTGCCGTCCGTCTGAAGGGCGTCGAGGACCAGCGACACGACGCTCCCCCGCACGGACACCTGACTGACGGTGTCGCGCTCGGTGGTGGCGTAGCCCGCGACGAACGCGTCGTAGTCGGGGTCCCCCAGGTTCTTGCCGCCCAGGGCCCAAGCGGTCGAGTAGTCACGGTTGTTGATCGCCTCGAAGTAGGCGGAGACGACGGCTTCCGGCTCGGCGGCGGTGGCGGTGCCTGTCGGTGTCGCCGGGTCCGCCGGGTTGGCCGGGTTGCCCTCGTCGGTCGAGGCCGGGGCGGTCGGGGTGACCGAGTCGGGCGTGGCGACCGGGTCTGAGGCGCCGTAAGGGCTCGCCTCGACGGATCCGGTGTACGTGTACGACGCCGTGGGCGGGTTCCACGGCTGGGCCTGCGCTCCCCCGCCTCCGCTCCCGGTCGACAGCGAACCGTCGACCAGCCCCAGGAGCAGGACGATCAGCAAGGGCACCCCGATGACGGTGAGCCCCCAGGTGCGGGCGGCTCCGGGGGGCGGGATCAGCCCGTCGGCACGGTAGGACGTCGGCGGGTTCGGCACGGCGGGAGCAGGGGCGGACGGCGGTGGTCCGAGGTCGTTCATGGGGCACTCCAACGGTCGCGACAGTGCGCCGACTTCGCGCCCCCCGTCGCACAAAGGCTGGTTGACACCTTGCATGCCACCGCCACCACCGCTTCCGCCACCAGAACCGATCCGCTTCCGATCCACTTCCGGGGCGGTGGGAGTATCAGGGTGAAGTTATCTTCACTTGACGAACTCGACATTGCGCCTCATTCTTCCCGATGTGACGACCTGACCCACCCGATGTGACGATCTGACCCAATCGTCCGCAGCATCCCGCCTTGACGTCGCCTTCCCGATGGAGTGTTGATGACCGCCAGAGCGACCCCCTTGCTGTTCGTCCACGGCTACTGGCACGGCTCCTGGTGCTGGAGCGACGTCGTCGCCCACGTGGCCGCAGCCGGCCACGCGGCTCTCGCGGTGGACCTGGCCGGCCATGGGCTGCGCGCCCGGCGGCCGGTGTGCCTCACCACGCGCCCGTTCGACCCGGCGGCCCTGGCCACGGAGGCCTCACCGGTCGCCGATGTCGACCTGGACCAGGCAGCCGACCTGCTTGTCTCACAGATCGAGCAGCTCGGGCACGGGGCACCGGTGACCGTGGTGGCCCACAGCATGGGTGGCACGGTCCTGACGCGGGCCGCACAGCCGAGCTGATCGCTCATGCGGTGTACTTGACCGCGTTCATGCCGGCCTCGGACATTCCGGCTGCCGCCTACATCCAGAGCCCCGAGAACTCCGGTGAGCTCATCGGCCCCTGCCTTCAGGCCGATCCCGCCGCGATCGGAGCTCTGCGATTCGACCTCGCGTCGGACGACGCCGCCTACCGCCGGCGGTTGCGGGACGCGTTCTTCGGAGACGGCGACCAAGCCGTCGCCGACGCCGCCATCGGGCTGCTGACCCCCCGACGCCCCGGTCGGCATCGCCCTGGGCACCACCACCCTGACCCGCGAGGGCTGGGGCTCCGTTCCCCGCACCTACGTGACCTGCACACGGGACATGGCCATTCGGCCGACCCTGCAGCAGAGGTTCATCGCGGAGGCCGACACCGCCTTCCCGGACAACGCGACCTCCGTCGTGGCCCTCGACGCCTCCCACTCACCGTTCCTGTCCATGCCCGGGCGGGTGGCGGACATCGTCACGAAACTGACCTGACCACCGGCACGGAAAAAGCCCCCTGCGGGCGGAGGAACCGCGGGCAGGGGGCTTGATCAGGCGGGCGGTGTGGAGGGGCTACTTCTTCTTGCCCTGGTTCTTGACCGCCTCGATCGCCGCCGCCGCCGCGGCCGGGTCGAGGTAGGTGCCGCCGGGGTTGAGCGGCTTGAAGGAGGCGTCGAGTTCGTACGACAGGGGGATGCCCGTCGGGATGTTCAGGCCCGCGATGTCGGCGTCGGAGATGCCGTCGAGGTGCTTGACGAGGGCGCGGAGAGAGTTGCCGTGGGCAGCGACGAGGACCGTGCGGCCGGCCAGGAGGTCGGGGACGATGCCGTCGTACCAGTAGGGGAGCATGCGGACGACTACGTCCTTCAGGCACTCCGTGCGGGGGCGCAGCTCCGGGGGGATGGAGGCGTAGCGCGGGTCCGCGGACTGGGAGAACTCCGTGCCGTCCTCAAGGGGCGGGGGCGGGGTGTCGTAGGAGCGGCGCCACAGCATGAACTGCTCCTCGCCGAACTCCGCGAGGGTCTGCGCCTTGTCCTTGCCCTGGAGGGCGCCGTAGTGGCGCTCGTTCAGGCGCCAGCTGCGGTGGACCGGGATCCAGTGGCGGTCCGCGGCCTCCAGCGACAGCTGGGCCGTGCGGATCGCGCGCTTCTGGAGGGACGTGTGAACGACGTCGGGGAGGAGGTCGGCGTCCTTCAGGAGTTCGCCACCGCGGACTGCCTCGTTCTCGCCCTTCGCGTTCAGGTTGACGTCCACCCAGCCGGTGAACAGGTTCTTCGCGTTCCACTCGCTCTCGCCGTGGCGGAGGAGGATCAGCTTGTACGGTGCGTCGGCCATGCCCCAGAGCGTAATCCACGCATTCGGGCCGAGGTCGGGTGCCCACCTCCCGGTCCGACAGTTGACGGCTTCTGTTAATTGAGTGGTCCGCCGACCCTCCCTCTTCGTAAGTTGTGATCGCCGCCTTGGCCACTTACACCACCGTCCGACCGTGGGGGATCCGCCATGTCACTCGCCGCCCTGAGACGCGCCGCCCGGGAAACCGTCTCCGGTCTGCCCCGCGAGTTCTGGTGGCTGTGGACCAGCACCCTCGTCAACCGGCTCGGGGCGTTCGTCTCGACCTTCATGGCCCTGTATCTGACCCTCGACCGCGGCTACTCCGCCACCTACGCCGGTCTCGTCGCCTCGCTGCACGGGCTCGGCGGGGTCGTCTCGTCGATCGGCGCGGGCGTGATGACCGACCGACTGGGCCGCCGCCCCACGCTCCTCATCGCCCAGTCCTCGACCGCGGCGGCCGTGGCACTGCTCGGCTTCATGCACGACCCCCTCGCCATCGCCGGTGTCGCCTTCCTCGTCGGGATGGCGAGCAACGCCTCCCGGCCCGCGGTGCAGGCGATGATGGCCGACATCGTGCGGCCCGAGGACCGCGTCCGCGCGTTCTCCCTCAACTACTGGGCCATCAACCTCGGCTTCGCGATCTCCTCGATGGCCGCCGGGTTCATCGCCGAGGTCAGCTACCGCGCCGGGTTCCTGCTGGAGGCGGGAATGACGGCGGCCTGCGCGGTCGTCGTCTTCCTGAAGCTGCCCGAGTCCCGGCCCACGGTCGCCACACCCGACGACGGCAAGAAGTCCGTGGACTCGGTGGGCCTCGGGACCGTACTGCGCGACGGGCGGTTCATGAGCGTCGTAGGACTGTCCTTCCTCGTCGCGCTCGTCTTCCAGCAGGGTTCGGTCGGACTGCCGGTCGCGATGGGCGAGGCCGGCTTCACCCCCGCCGACTACGGCACCGCGATCGCCGTCAACGGCTTCCTCATCGTCGCCCTCCAGATCCCGGTCACCCGACTCATCGAACACCGGGACGCCAAGCGGCTGTTGGTGGTCTCCTCGCTCCTCGCGGGCTACGGCTTCGGGCTCACCGCGTTCGCCGGCTCGGTCGGTGTCTTCGCCCTCACGGTGTGCGTGTGGACCCTGGGCGAGATGATCAACGCCCCGACGCAGACGGGCCTCGTGGTCCGCCTGTCCCCGGTCCAGGGACGCGGGCGCTACCAGGGCATGTACACGCTGTCGTGGGCCGTGGCCGCGCTCGTCGCCCCGCTGATGTCCGGCTTCGTCATCGACCGGTTCGGGGCTGAGTGGCTGTGGGGGTTGTGCGCGGTCGTGGGGACGGGGGCGGCGGTGGGATACGGCGTGCTGATGCGACGGCTCCCGGCGAACGAGACGGCAGCTCCCGAGTCCTCGGCCGCCGTGGCGGCACCGGAGGTCAGCGCGGCCTGACGGCCCCGCGCCGACACGGCCACACCGTCGCCTTCCCGACGATGAGATACCCGACGGCGAGAGACCCGACGGCGACGAGCCCCCTGCCCGCACGTCTGCTGCGGGCAGGGGGCTCGTCGCCGTGGCCGGCGATGACCACCGACAGGCACCGGTCAGTAGGCGACGTTCACGCCGACGCTGTGGGGGAGCGCGCCGAGGGTGCCCAGGACAGTCGCCTTGACCGAGTCGACCTCGGCGAGGAGGTCCGCACTGCTGAGGGTCGTCGAGCCGACGCTGACGCTGACCTGCGGGCTCACGCCGCCGGAGACGGTGTCGAGCTCGGTGTCGGAGATCTCAAGGGTCTGAACCTGGGGAGCGGAGTTCATGGGGAAACTGCCCTTCGCGTGGTGGTCCACATGGGGATGCGGTCCCGCTGGGGACGGGCTGCGGGCCGCGATGCGCAGGATCAAACCACGCGACGTGCGGGGCAGCCAGTCCGAACCCGCTCCCCGCAGGACAGTTGAACCCGCCGACGGCCCAACCGTGTGAGTGTGCACACGAGTTGGGCCCGGGTTCTCTACACGCGACGGCGCACAGTGGGCCGACAGGCAGTACGGCGACCGGTTCGAACCGGACAACTCGGCCCCAACAGGCCCAGCCCGCCCCGCGGTTGCGCACGCCTTGTGCAGATTCGGTCATGGAGGGCGTCACGCATGGCGTCACGCGTAGCGTCTTGGAGAACGCCATGGAGAACGTCATGGAGGGCGTCACGGATGCATCCGCGCCCCCTTCACCACCTTGTCCACCCCGTTCCGCGGCCCGTACACCGCCAGCCCCACCACATCCAGGTCGGCCGTGGCGACGGCCCGGACCGCCGCCCGGTTGTCCCGGTCGTTGCCGGTGCCGAACAGGTCGGAGGTGAAAACCGCGCGCGGCAGGGCCCGGGACAGGACCCGGGCGTGGGTCGCCACCAGGACCTCCTTCGTGGCCTCGAAGACCATCACCGGCTGCCGGAACATCGGCAGATAGCCGACCCCGTCGGCGTCCTCGTACGGCTCCCCGATCACCTCGGGGAGCTGCGTTCCCAGGCCGCTGACCAGGAAGGACGTGACGTTCAGCCGCTGCCAGGGCTCCAGGTCGTCCCGCAGCAGGACGGCGATCTTCGTGTCGAAGCGGATCGGTTCACCAGCGATGTCAGTGCTCATGCACCGAGACTGCCGACCGCCCCGCGCCCCCGTCTTGTACGTTCTTTGCATGGCCCCGCAGCAGGGCCCGGGCCGCCTCGGCCCAGGCCGCCCCCAGCAGGAAGTCTCCGCGTGGCGGCCCCGCATCCCCGGTGTCGTCGAGGTCTTCCACGCCCACTTCACCGAGTACGCCTACCCGATGCATGTGCACGACGCGTGGACGCTGCTGATCGTGGACGACGGTGCCGTGCGGTACGACCTCGACCGGCACGAGCACGGCACCCCGCACGACACGGTGTCCCTGCTCCCGCCGCACGTCCCGCACAACGGCTCCCCCGCCACCCCGCACGGCTTCCGCAAGCGCGTCCTCTATCTCGACGGCACCCACCTCCCGGACGACCTGATAGGTTCCGCCGTCGACCGGCCCGACCTCCTCGATCCCCAACTCCGTCTGCGCGTCGGCCAGTTGCACACCGCGCTCGACCACCCCGGCGACGAACTGGAGGCCGAGAGCCGCCTGACGCTCATCGCCGAACGACTGCACGCGCATCTAAGGCCGTCCGCCCCCGCCCCCGCCAGGGACCCCGCCCTCGCCCGCACCCTGCGCGAACTCCTCGACGAGCGCGTCACCGAGGGCATCGCACTGGACGAGGCCGCACGGCTCGTGCACGCCCATCCCGCCCATCTGGTACGGGCGTTCAGCGGCGCCTACGGCATCGCACCGCACCAGTACCTGATGTCCCGGCGCGTCGACCGCGCCCGCCGGCTCCTCCTCGACGGCCGCCCACCGGGCGAGGTGGCGGCGGCGACCGGCTTCTACGACCAGTCCCATCTCACCCGCCACTTCCGGAAGTTGGTGGGGGTCACGCCGGGGCGTTATTCACGCGACAGACAGCGACACCGCAGCTAGGTTCCGCGCATGGACTGGCACGAGTGGCACGACGCCTACGACTCCCCCGACTCCTACCTCAGCGAGCGCCTCGCCCGCGTCCAGGAGCGCGTGCGGTACGCCCTCGACACCGCCCCGGCGGGTCCGCTCACCGCGATCAGCCTCTGCGCCGGACAGGGCCGGGACCTGATCGGCGTACTGGCGGACCATCCACGCGGGGCCGAAGTCCGCGCCCGGCTGGTCGAGTTGGACGAGCGCAACGTCGCCGACGCAACTGAGGCCGCCCGGGCCGCCGGCCTTCCCGGGGTCGAAGTCGTCGCCGGGGACGCCTCGTTGACCGACCAGTACGCCGACCTATCACCCGCCGACCTCGTCCTCCTCTGCGGCGTCCTCGGCAACATCACCGACCCGGACGTCGAACGCCTCCTCGACCACTGCACCGCGCTGTGCCGGACCGGGGGCACGGTCGTCTGGACCCGTAACCGCAAGGCCCCGGACCTCGTCCCGCGGATCTGCGCCTGGCTGGAGGAGCGCGGCTTCGAGCGGCTGTGGGTCTCCGATCCCGCGATCACCGCGTCCGTCGGCGCCCACCGCTTCACCGGCGAGCCCCGCCGACTCCCGCCCGGACAGCACATGTTCGACTTCATCGGCTACGACACCCTGTGGCGCACGTGAGTCACAGGTCCCGCTGTGAGTCAAAGGTCCCGCGGTGCGTCACAGGTCCCCCCGCGGTCACAGCTCCCGCTGGGCCTCGTACAGGTTCCGCGGCCGTACGGCGTCCGTCGTGCCGTAGAGCTCCAGGCGTGAGTGCAGGTCGCCGGTGAAGTCCGGGACGTCGGTCTGGTCGAACTCGGTGACCGTGTTGACGCCCACCGTCGCGCTGTACGGCGCCAGTTGGTCGATCTTCATCAGGCCCGCGCGGCCGTTGGTGACGCGGATGTTCCAGTGGGTGAAGCGGGCGCCGAAGAGCGGGCCGGCGTTCGCGTCGCCGCCGTGGCGGCCGTTGTTGTTCACCGTGATGTCGGTGCGGACGTTGGCGAAGGGCAGGCCGCGGTGGCTGTCGAAGGTGCCCATGCGCATGTCGCCGCGCGACCAGACGTTGTAGGAGGACAGGCCCTCGACGTTGATGCCGTGGAGCTGGGTGTTGGGCGGGGCCGGGACCGTCCGGTCCTCGATCGTGAAGTCCTCGATGAGGTTGTCGTGCGAGCCCTCGCGGCAGAAGTACGGGTGGTGGGAGCCGCGGCCCGCCACCGTCGTCCCGCGCAGGGTGCACGCCGAGGCCGCCACCAGGCCGAAGCCGTTGTCCACATGACGGACCGTCACATCGTCCAGCCGGCAGTCGTAGGCGCATTGGAGGACGACTCCGTTGTAGCCCTTGTCGAGGAGGTGCGGCTGCTGCGGGGTCTCGACCGCCTCCAGAGTGAGGCCTTCGACGCCCGAGCCGGTCAACTCCTCAACGTGAGTGGTGAATTGGGGGTTCCACTCGGGGCGGAGATCGAGCGGCAGCGGGCGTTCGAGAGTCACCCTGCGGCCGTGGACGTGGGCGATGCGGACGGGCCATTCGTAGGGGACGTACGACAGGAGCTTCGTCTTGTCGCCCCAGTAGTACGCCTCGGGGCCGGGGCCGCCGCCCGCCATGTGCTGGAGGAGGGTGTGGGCGGTGTCGTCGGCGAGGCGGAGCAACACCAGTTCGCCCGGGCTCAGTTGGGAGGCGTCCGCGACGCGCACCGTCCACTCGCCCTGCCGGGCCGGTTCGACGGTCGTCAACTGCCGCCATTCGTCACGTCCGTTGCCGGTCCAGCCCTCGAAGGGCCAGGCCTTCGCCCTGATCGCGGCGACCAGTGAGTCCCAACGGGCCGTCGGGGCAAGCCAGATGAGCCCGCCCGCCCAGGACCAGGACGACTTGTCGCCGCCGTAGCGGGAGCCGTAGACACCGATGAGTTCGGTGAGGTTCTTGGTCGCGTAGAGCTTCGTACGGTCGCTGCCCGCACCCCTGACCACGACGTTCGAGTGGCCCACGCGGATCACGTCGTCGATGCGGAAGGTGCCGGGCGGGAGGTGGACCGTGCCACCGCCGGCCCGGCCGGCAGCGGCGATGGCACGGTTGATCGCGGGGGCGGAGTCGGTGGTGCCGTCCGCGACAGCGCCGTAGCGGAGGACGTCGAACACCCGGGAGGGGCGGGGGTGGCGCCTGGCGCCCGCCCTGCCGACGTACGGAATCTGCGGGTGGGTGAAGGGGGTGCGGGTGAACTCCCGCCAGAGGGAGGGGACTTCACCCTTCGGGCCCGCGGGCCCCGGTTTCGGCAGCGGGACCGCCAGGGCCAGCGTGCTTCCGAGCAGGGTTCGTCTGGTGAGACGGGTGTGGTTCATCTACGTACGTCCTCCCACGCGGATCTTCATGGATATGAACGACGTTCATGAATGTGCTGGCGGTGAGCATGCCACGAAGCCCCTTCGGCGGGGAAGGGGTCGGGTTGCGATCAGTCGGTCGGCCGCTGGGTCAGGTGGGTGAACGCGTCCAGGTTCCGTGTGGACTCCCCGCGCGACACCCGCCACGCGTACTCCTTGCGGATCGCGGAGGAGAAGCCCAGCTCCAGGAGGGTGTTGAAGCTGCCGTCGGCGGCCTCCAGGACCTGGCCGAGGAGGCGGTCGATCTCGGCCTCGGTGACGGCGGACAGCGGGAGGCGGCCGGTGACGTACACGTCACCGAGCCGGTCGACGGCGTAACTCACGCCGTACAGCTTGAGGTTGCGCTCCAGGAGCCAGCGGTGGACGCCCGTCTCGTTCTCGTCGGGGTGGCGGATGACGAAGGCGTTGAGCGAGAGGGAGTGACGGCCGACGAGGAGGGAGACGGTCGTCGACAGCTTGCGGGTGCCCGGGAGTTGCACCACGAACGTGCCCGACTCCGGGCTCTCCCAGTCGAGTTCGGCGCCCTTGAGGAAACCCTCGATGACCTGCGCGGCTCCCTGCTCCGCCCGGTCCTGGTCCGCTTTCTCACCCATGGTGCGAGCGTACGTGACGGCGGTGGGCCTGGGCCGCGGCCGCGTAGACGTCGGCCGTGGCGGCGGCCGCGGTGTCCCAGCCGAAGCACTCGGCGTGCTGTGCGGCGGCCTCGCCCATGCGGGGCGCGAGGTGCGGGTCGTCGGCGAGGGTGCGCAGGACGCGCGCGTAGGCGGCGGGATCATGGCCCTGGACGAGGAAGCCGGTCTCCCCGTCGCGCACCGCCACCGGGAGGCCGCCGACCGAGGCCGCGAGCACCGGCGTACCGGCCGCCTGCGCCTCTATGGCGACCAGCCCGAAGGACTCGCTGTACGACGGCATGACCAGCACGGACGCGGCCCGGAACCAGTCCGCGAGCTGCTCCTGCCCGACCGGCGGCCGGAACCGTACGACATCCGCGATGCCCAGCCGCGCGGCCAGCTTCTGCAGCCCCTCCGGCTTGGCGAGACCGCTGCCACTGGGCCCGCCGACGACGGGGACGACGATGTTCGAGCGCAGCTCGGGCCGCTCGTCGAGCAGCACGGCGACCGCGCGCAGGAGCACGTCGGGCGCCTTCAGGGGCTGAATGCGCCCGGCGAAGAGCGGGATGAGGGCGTCCTGCGGGAGCCCGAGACGGGCGCGGGCCGCCGCTCGCCCGTCCGCAGGCCGGAAGCGTTCGAGGTTCACACCCGGGTGCACTACGGCGACCTTGGCCGGGTCGGCCGCATAGTGCCGTACGAGTTCGTCGGCCTCCTCCGCCGTGTTGGCGATGAGGCGGTCGGCGGCGGCGACGATCTGGGTCTCGCCGATGACGCGGGCGGCGGGCTCGGGGGTGTCGCCGTCGGCCAGGCTGGCGTTCTTGACCTTGGCCATGGTGTGCATGGCGTGCACGAGGGGGACGCCCCAGCGCTGGGCGGCGAGCCAGCCGACGTGGCCGGAGAGCCAGTAGTGCGAGTGGACGAGGTCGTAGTAGCCCGGGCGGTGGCCGGCCCACGCCTGCATCACTCCGTGCGTGAACGCGCAGAGCTGGGCGGGGAGTTCCTCCTTGGCGAGACCTTCGTACGGCCCCGCGTCGACATGCCGGACGAGGACGCCCGGGGCCAGCTCGACGGTCGGAGGCAGGACGGCGGTGGTCGCGCGCGTGAAGATCTCCACCTCGATGTTGATCGCGGCGAGGCGCTGCGCGAGCTCCACGATGTAGACGTTCATGCCGCCCGCGTCGCCCGTGCCGGGCTGGTGCAGCGGTGAGGTGTGCACGGAGAGCATGGCGACCCGGCGGGGTTTCCGGTGCAGCCGCAGCCGGGCGGACGACGCCTGGGAACGCCGTCCGAGCCTGCTGACGTACTGGCTCACGTGGCGTTCCTCCTCGCTGCGGGCATGCCTGAGGGAGGGCGTGCGGTTCCCTCCAAGGGGGTGCAACGCCGGGGGGCGGGAATCTCATTCCGGCGCATGGGGATTTTACCTGGACATTACCGATGGTCGCTCAACCGTTCGAGCCGATACTGCGTGGGCAGTTGGGGCGCCGAGCGGTCATCGGCCATGCACATGACCATCGCTTGACCTCCCCCAGAGCCGTCCCCGACCGCCCTTTCGCCACCTCTTGACCTGTGCCGATACAACCTTTGACAGCGAGGTCACAGGGCTTGTAGACGTGTCGGGCGCTCGGACTCTTCGACGTGGTCCCGGGCCCTTCGACCTAAGGACAAGCGTGTCCCTCTCCCCCCGTGCCGCCAGAGCGGCCCGTGTCATAGGCACCTCGACCGCCGCGGCCGCGCTCTCCCTCGCCGCCGCCCACACCGCGCTCGCCTGCAGCATCAGCGACTTCACCGCTGTCCCGCTCTGCGACGCCCAGGGCAACGGCGTCATCCGCGTCACGGACAAGGACGCGAGCGGGACTCCGGCCACGATCAGCCTGCACCTCGAACTGAACATCCCCGATTCGGGTCAGGAGCGGGACGCCGGCACCCAGACCATCGCGCACCCGACCGCCGACGGCGTCAGCGTCGACTTCAAGATCGACGAATGGCATGCCGGCGTAACCTTCCGGGTCCACGTCAAGGCGGGCGACCAGGTCGACGACGACATCACGCCGATGGTGGTCATCCCGGACGTGACGTGCGGCGCCTCCGCGTCCACGTCCGCGTCCGCCTCTACGTCCTCATCGGCCCAGCCCTCGACCTCGCCGGGACCGTCCTCCAGCCCCTCTGCCTCGTCCCCCTCCGCCACGGAGAGCAGCAGCCCCGTGCCCGCGGCGAGCAGCGCCCCGTCGCCTGCGGGCGGTGGCACCCATCTCGCCGAGACCGGTGCCGGCAACGGGACCATCGCGTTCGCGGGCACCGCGGCCGCCCTGGTCGCGGCGGGCGGCGGCATCGTCGTCGCCCTGCGCCGCAGGGCGGACCGCGGCTCGCGCTGATCCGACCCGGGGGGGTGGGTGCCGTTGCGCACCCGTCGCCGCGACTCCGCCCGCCTACCCTCGTACGTATGACAGCCCGCGCAGCCTCCCGCCCGGTAGGAACAGTGACGCGCGGCACGACCAACCCCAACCGCCTGCGCCGCATGGACCGCTGGATCGTGGCGACGCACGGGGCGGAGCTGCGGCGGGCCGACCAGCCCCTCGCCGTCGACCTCGGGTACGGCGCCGCGCCCTGGACCGCCGTAGAACTGCTCGCGCGCCTCCGTACCGTCGCCCCGCACGCGCGCGTGGTCGGTGTCGAGATCGAACCGGCGCGGGTCGCGGCGGCCCTGCCGTACGAGCGGGAGGGGCTGGTGTTCCGGCACGGCGGGTTCGAGATCCCCGTACCGCAGCGGCCGTCGCTGATCCGCGCGGCGAACGTGCTGCGGCAGTACGACGAGGCGCAGGTCGCCGAGGTGTGGGCGCGGCTGTGCGGGCGGCTCGCGCCGGCGGGCGGGAGCTCCCGGGGCGGGCTGTTGGTCGAGGGGACCTGTGACGAGATCGGGCGGCGGCACGTGTGGGTCGCGCTCGGTCCCGAGGGACCGCGGACGGTCACCTTCGCGGCGCGGCTCGGTTCCCTGGAGCGGCCGTCCGACCTCGCCGAACGGCTTCCCAAGGCCCTCATCCACCGCAATGTGCCCGGCGAACCGGTGCACGCCTTCCTCCGCGACTTCGACCGCGCCTGGGCCGCCGCCGCGCCCTACGCCTCCTACGGCGCCCGGCAGCGCTGGATCCGCGCGGTGCGCGACCTCACCGCCGACTGGCCGGTGGTGGACGGTCCGGTGCGGTGGCGGCAGGGCGAAGTGACCGTGGAATGGGGGGCCTTGGCCCCGCTGGGGTGAACGGGCGGCCTGCGGGGGAACGATCCCCGTCGGCCGTTCGTCACATGGGCGGGGAGATCGCCGCAACCGGTCGTGCCAGGTCACGGCCGGTCATGACCTGGAAGGAAAGGGGTGAAGTACGGGTAGTACTGCCTCTGTCGTTTTCTGTTCGGACATGGCACGATCCCCCAGGCGTCCGTAAGTTACTGACGGTCAATCAGATGTGGGATGTGGGGGCAGGGGTATGGGAGCGGGCAGGCGAGCCCTGATCACGACGGCCGTCACGGTCGTCTGCGCGGTCACCGTCCTGGCGGCCCCCGGTATCGCCTTCGCGAGCCCGTCGCCCACGCCGGCTCCGTCGACCACCGCGTCCCCGACCCCCGTGACCAACAAGGACCTTGAGGCCGTACGCGCCAAGCTCGACGACCTCTATCACGACGCCGCCGTCGCCACCGACGCCTACAACGCGGCCGAGGAGCAGGCGCAGAAGCAGTCCGCGCAGATCGTCGAACTGGCCAAGAAGATCGTCAAGGGCCAGGAGAAACTGGACGAGTTGAAGGACCGCGCCGGTGCCGCGGCCCGCTCCCAGTACCGCACGGGCGGGCTCCCGGACGAGGCGCAGCTGATCCTGAGCGACAACCCGCAGGCCTTCCTCGACGGTGCCGGTCGGATACTCCAGGGCCAGCGCGCCACCAAGGGCCTGATCGCCGAACTGACCCGTACCCAGGACGACTTGAAGCAGTACACCGCCGACGCCTCCGCCCAGTGGCAGTTGCTGGAGAAGAACCGCCAGGCCAAGGCCGCGGCCAAGAAGACGGTCACCACCCAGATCGCGGCGGCCGAGAAGCTGGAGTCCCGGCTGGAGAAGCAGGAGAAGGAACGCCTGGCCAAGCTGGAGCAGCAGGCCGCGCTGAAGGCACAGACCGCCTGGCTCGACTCCGGCGTCCTCAAGGACATCAGCGGCAAGGCGTCCGCCCAGGGCAAGGCGGCGGTGGCGTACGCGACGGCCCAGCTCGGCAAGCCGTACGAGTGGGGCGCCGAGGGCCCGAAGTCGTACGACTGCTCGGGGCTGACCTCACAGGCCTGGGCGAGCGCCGGCGACCCGATCCCGCGCACCTCGCAGGAGCAGTGGAAACAGCTGCCGCACGTGGACGTCAAGGACATGCGCCCCGGCGACCTGATCATCTACTTCGACGACGCCAGCCATGTCGCGATGTACATCGGCGACGGCGCGATCATCCACGCTCCGCGGCCCGGGCGTACGGTGACGATCGCGGGGGCCGGATCGATGCCGATATTGGGTGTTGTGCGACCGGATGCGTGATGTGCCCGTCCGGTAGGGGCGGTTTCGACCGGTGACCCGAGCCACGTGACCCAGCACACGCACCACCCGCCCCAAACCCCGGCCCGGCGTGACCTTCGTCATCCCGGCCCCACCACCGTCCTGCCCAACTGCGGTACGGAACACGGCATATGACTGTGGCCGCCTGCCAGGCGACCTGCCTCACACCATTCCTTTCCGGCGCCCACTACCGCTATGGTCCCGGTCGGTGGGTCGAGGTCCCTCGCCCCGCCGCGCCCTCGGGGGGAGGGAAGGAAACAGGACGATGCCCGCACCCATACCGCGGCAGAGAGCGATCCCGGCCGCGGAAAGTGGTCAGGCGCCGGCCGCACCCACGATCGGCGACACCCCGGGAGACACGTCCGGGGCCACCTCCGGGGACGGCTTTGGAGCCACCTCCGGGGTCGGCTTTGGGGCCAGCTCCGGGGTTGCACCCGGGGACGCCTCCGAGGTCACTTCCGGGGCTGCGCCCGGGAACGGCTCCGGCGACGCGCCCGACGTCGCTTCCGGCGAGACGTCCGGAACCGCGTCCGGCGAGACGTCGGGGAGCGCTTCCGAAGGCCGGGAAGCCCCGCGCCCGGAGACCCCGCGCACGCAGAACACGGCCGACGACGGCACGGTCACCGGCGCTGACGCCGCGCACCGCACCGGTTCCGGCGGTCCCGCCGGTCATCTCACCCTGCTGATGATCGAGGACGACCCCGGCGGCTCGCCGATCGTGCCCGAGCTGCTCGACCCGACCGGCAAGCCGATCCGGGTCCGCACCGCCCGCAACCTCACCGAGGCCGAGCGGCTGCTCACCGACGACGTCCACTGCATCCTGCTCGACCTCGCGCTGCCCGCCCCCGGCCGGGCCGCGGACGGCGCCGACGACGAGCTGGCCGTGCTCAGGCACGTGCTGAGGATCGCGCCCCGCCACGCCGTCCTCGCGCTCACCGCGTCCGGCGACACCGAGCGCGGCGCCGAGGCGGTCCGGGTGGGCGCCCAGGACTATCTCTTCCGGGACGAGCTGGACGGCCGGCTGCTGAGCCGCGCGATCCGCTACGCGGTGGAGCGGAAACGTTCCGACAGGGCCGAGCGCAAGCTCACCGAGTCCAAGCTGCGCGCCCAGGAGAACGCCCGCCTCGAACGCGGCCTCCTGCCCACGCCCCTCCTGGAGGGCTCCGCGCTGCACTTCGCCGCCCGCTACCGCCCCGGCCGCTCCCGCGCGCTGCTCGGCGGGGACTTCTACGACACCGTGCGCACCCCCGACGGCACCGTGCACGCGATGATCGGCGACGTCTGCGGCCACGGCCCCGACGAGGCCGCGCTCGGCGTGGAGCTGCGCATCGCCTGGCGGGCGCTGACGCTGGCCGGGCTGTGCGGCGACGAGCTGCTCGGCACGCTCCAGCAGGTCCTGGAGCACGAGCGCGCCGACGACGAGATCTTCGCGACGCTCTGCACGGTGGACATCGCCCCGGACGGCCGCCGCGCGGGCCTCTGCCTGGCCGGCCACCCGTCCCCGCTGCTGGCCTGCCCCGGCCGCCCGGCCGAACTCCTCCCCTACGACAACAACGGCCCCGCCCTCGGCCTGCTCCCCGGTGCCCGCTGGCCGCGGATGCAGGTGGAGCTGGGCGCGGAGTGGAGCCTGATGCTCTACACCGACGGTCTGATCGAGGGCCGGATCGGCGAGGGCCGGCGCGAACGGCTCGGCCAGGACGGCATGGTGGCGATGGTCCGCCGCCAGCTCGCGGAGGGCCTGCGGGGTGAGGAACTGCTGCGGGCGGCGGTGAACGAGGTCCGCGACCTCAACGGCGGCGAGCTGACGGACGACGTGGCGGTGGTACTGCTGGACCGGGCGCCGTGACCCCGGCTACCTGGCCCGCCGTGACCCCGGCCACCCGGCCGTAGGGCTTCAGCGTCCGCCGTTGTACGGGCCGTAGGGGCCGTCGCTGCTGGAGCCGCCCCTGCGGCTGCGGCCACCGCCGGGGAGGCCGCGGAGGGCCGGGCGGACGTCGACCATGTACACGATCGTCGCGACGAGGCCGATGATCGGCAGGAACGACAGGATGTTGAAGATGAGGTTCACCACGAAGGCGAGCCCGAGGATGATCAGCCAGAACGGCTTGGTCTTCTTGTCCGCCGCGCGATAGGCGTCCTCGCGGCGCGTCGCGGCGTCGACGAGCGCGAAGCCGCTGAACACGATCAGGGCGGTGCTCAACAGCCACATGAACCCTGTGAAGCCCTGCATCAGCACTACGTCCACCACCAGACTCGGCTAGTCATCTACGCGGTCACCGTACCCGCAACCGGATTCCCGGTACCCGAAGAACGGGCCGGGCACTCATGGAGTGCCCGACCCGTTACCGATCACCCGTCCGTGTCACTTCGCGGGCGGCGTGGTCTTCTTCGCGGTGGTCTTGCGGGCCGGAGCCTTCTTGGCGGCGGGCTTCTTCGCCGGGGCGGGCGCGGCAGCGGCCGGGGCCGGGGCGGGCTCCTCGGCCTTCACCACGACGGGCTTGGCGACCGGCTCGGGGTCGGGCTCGACCGCGACGGCCAGCTCCTCGATCTCGTCGGCGGCCTCGCCGCGCCAGGTCTTCACGGCCTGCTCGCCGTGCTCGGCGACCTTCTCGTACGCCTCACGAGCCTTGACCGCGTACTCGGCGGCGACGCCGACACCGCGCAGCGCGAGGTCCTGGGCGGACTCGCCGAACTTCTTCAGGTCGGCGTCGAGCGTGCTGCCGAGCTTCTTGAGGTCGCCGTCGAGGCTGGTGAGGAACTCGTTGACCTTGGTCTGGAGGGTCTCCTGCGCCTCCTTGGCCTTGGCACTGGCCTCCTTGGCGCGGGCGGCGGCCTTCTCCTGCACGGCCTTCGGGTCGGTGCCGCGCACGGCGTCGATCCGGGCCGGGGCCTCGGCACGCAGCTGCTCGACCAGGCCCGGAACCTTCTTGGCCTGCTGGAGGGCGAGGTCGGCGGTGCCGGCGGCGAAGTAGAGGGGGGTGGGGTCGCTCAGGGTCTTACGCAGGTCATCGGTGATGGCCATGGTGATGGTCCTTCCCGGTTGCTATCAGCTGAGGGTTTGTGTTGCTTCCGCGCTCGGCGGACGGGCCGTGTCGTCGTCAACGGGTTGTGTCGTCGTCACCCGGCCGTCTGCTCCCGCGGGTCGGCGTCGCTGCCGTCGGCACCGTCACTCACGCCGGGACCGCTCTCCACGCCTTCGTCCCCGTCGGCGATCTCGAATCCGTTCTCCTTGCGGAAGGACTCGTAGATCTGAAGCAGCACCTGCTTCTGCCGTTCGGTGAGCGTGGGATCGGCGAGGATGACCGCACGTGTCTCGACCTCGTCCCGGTCCCGCTCGGCGTCGAGGATGCCGGCCCGCACGTACAGCGTCTCGGCGGAGATCCGCAGCGCCTTGGCGACCTGCTGCAGCACCTCCGCGCTCGGCTTGCGCAGCCCGCGCTCGATCTGGCTCAGATACGGATTGGACACCCCGGCGGCATCGGCGAGCTGCCGCAGGGACAACTGCGCGGTGCGCCGCTGTTCCCGCAGATACTCACCAAGATTGCCGACGTTGAGCGATGCCATGCCTCTACTTTGCACCACCCCTGCTAACTATTGCAAGCGCCTGCTTGCAAAAGTGCGCCACGCCACTCGCGCGGCCCACTGTGGCTGTCCTGTCTCTGCGATGTGCGGGCAGTACCGCTCTTCTGCAGGCGTGTGCGGAGGTCTTCGGGGCGGCTGTGGTCGAGTCGGTGCTCAGCGACGGCCTCCTCGTTGCCGCACAGGCCGTCGCCGAATTCCACCACCGCTTCCCTGTCCCGGCGCACGATCGCCCGGGAGGACTGCCCCGCCGACCGCCCGGTCCCTGAAAGCGCCAACTCCCGTTCCTTGTAAGCCCCGGCGACAATAATCGGCACCGCCCTGACCCACCCGTGCCAGGATGCGCGGATGGAGATCACCGACGTCACGCGTGCGACAGCGGCTGCGACTTCGGTCGCCGTGTCGCTCGGCTTGCCGGCCGACGGCGCGATCGTTCTGCACAACTCGAACAAGCTGGCCCTGCGGCTGACGCCGTGCGACGTCTTTGCCCGGGTCGCGCATGTGGGAGAAGAAGTCGCGCGGTTCGAGGTCGAGCTCGCTCAGCGGCTCGCCGAAGTCGGATGCCCGGTGTGTCCCTTGGAGCCTCGGGCGGAGCCGCGGGTGTACACGCGGGACGGCTTCGCGGTGACGCTGTGGACGTACTGCGAGCCCGTGTCGTCTCACACCGCGCCGGTCGACTACGCCAAGGCGCTGGAGCAGTTGCACGCCGGTATGCGCGAGGTCGATGTGCCTAGCCCGCGGTTCACGGACCGGATCACGGAGGCGGAGGCGGTCGTCGCCGACCCGGACCGCTCGCCGGAACTCGCCGACGCGGAACGCGTGTTCCTCGGCGGCAGGCTGGCGAACCTGCGGCGGGCGATCGAGGACCGCGGGGCCGCGGAGCAGTTGCTCCACGGCGAGCCGCATCCGGGCAATGTGCTCAGCACGACGGACGGCCCGATGTTCATCGACCTTGAGACGTGCTGCCGCGGACCCGTCGAGTTCGACCTCGCCCATGTTCCCGAGGCGGTCTGGGAGCACTACCCGAACGTCGACCAGGGGCTGCTGGACGAGTGCCGCCAGGTCGTCCTCGCGATGGTCGCCGCGTGGCGCTGGGAGCGCGGCGACCAGTTTCCGCACGGGAGGTGGTTCGGGGAGGAACTCCTGCGCGCGCTGCACGACGGTCCGCCCTGGCCGACCCTCGACACGCTGCACGAGCGACTGGGCCGCCCGTAGAAACCCTCGGGGGCGCTACGACTGCACCTCGTCGAAGACCGCGATCGCCTCGGCGGGGTCCGGGCTCACCAGGCGTTCCAGGCCGGCCGTCGTGATCTGCGCCCATTTACCGGCCCGGGTCCACATCTGTTCCTCGAAGGCGCGGACGGTCTCGTCCAGATCCGTGGTGGTGGGGGCGGTGGCGATGGACTCGGCGAGTTCGGCGCCGTCCAGCATCGCGAGGTTCGCACCGACGCCGAGCGGGGGCATCAGGTGGGCGGCGTCGCCCAGGAGTGTCACGCCGGGAGTGTGGGGCCAGGTGTGGGACACGGGGAGGACGTAGAAGGGGCGGTGGGCGAAGGCGGTGCCGCGGCGGAGGAGGTCGAGGACCGGGGTGGACCAGCCGTCGAACAGGGTCAGCAGGCTCGATCGCACGGCCTCGGCGTCGGCCAGGTCCAGGTCCTTGTGCCAGTCCAGCGGTGCGCGGAACTTGGTGTACACCTTCACGTGGCCACCGCTGTTGCGCTGCGCGACGAGGCTCCGGTTCGCGCCGTACACGGCCACGGAACCGTCACCGATCAGCCGGGCGAGGTCGGGGTGGCGGGTGTCGACGTCGTCGAGGGAGGTCTCCAGCGAGGTGACGCCGGTGTAGTGCGGCATCACCGGCGAGAGGCCCGGGCGGACCCGGGACCAGGCGCCGTCCGCACCGACGACGAGGTCGTACGTCTCCTGCCGCCCGTCCGCGAAGTGGACGAGTACGCCGTCCCGGCCCCCCGCTACCACCCGCGTCACGCCGTGCCCCCACCGGACGTCGAGCGGACCGATCAGCAGGTCACGGAGTTGCCCGCGGTCGATCTCGGGATTGGCCAGGTCGTCGGGGCGGGGCTGCCAGTCGCGCAGGACGGTTCCGTCCGGGTCCAGGATGCGCATGGCCTGCCCCTCGGGGCGCGAGAGCGCCTGGAACTCGGCCAGTAACCCCGCCTTCTCCAGGGCGAGTTGGCCCAGTTTCTCGTGCAGGTCCAGCGTGCCGCCCGGGGGACGGGCATCGGGGGCGGGATCGCGTTCGAGGACGGTGACGGGGTGGCCGTAGCGGTGCAGGACTCGGGCGAAGGTGAGGCCGGCGGGGCCGCCCCCGACTACGGCGATGCGATGTCTCATGTCGATACACTGTATTGACTCAGGGCGGCGTATCGCAACAGTACGATGCATCCATGACTGTGTGGGACCGTCCGGAGCCGCCGACCCGGCCCGTGCCGCTCGACCGGGAGCGGATCGTCGCCGCCGCCGTCGCGCTGGCCGACGAGGGCGGGCTGGAGGCGGTGTCGTTGCGCAAGGTCGCCGCCCGGCTGAACGCCGGTCCGATGCGGCTGTACGGCTTCATCTCCACCAAGGAGGAGCTGTTCGACCTCATGGTGGACGAGGTCCAGGCCGAGATCCTCCCCGAGGAGCGGCCCGGTGACTGGCGGGAGGCGCTGCACGTCCTCGCCCACCGCACCCGGCGGGCCGCCCTCCGTCACGAATGGCTGGCCGACCTGCTCGGCGGCCGTCCCAGCCTGGGCCCGAACGGCCTCGCCGTGACCGAGGCGACGCTGGCCGCCCTCGACGGTCTCGCCGACATCGACACCGTCATGCGCGCCGTGGAGACCGTCAGCGCCTACTCCACCGGCGCGATCAGACGCGAGATCGCGAACCTGCGCGCCGAGCGCGCCACGGGCCTCTCCAAGCGCGACTGGCAGCGCGCCTCCGGCCCGCACGTCACGCGCATGCTGGCCACCGGCCGCTTCCCGGCACTGGCCAAGGCCGTCCACGACGGCACGGACGTCGACGCCGGGACGTCCTTCGCGACCGGCCTGGACTGGGTCCTGGACGCGGTGGCCGCCAGACTCGACCGGCCGCCGGCGTAGCGCTCATCGGCAGCCCGCCGGGGCTGCCCGCGACGGACGGTTTGCGGCACCGGCCGCCCTGGCGGCAACTCGTCGTGGAGACCGCCAGCCGCGGACCCCGTCGCGGGCACATCGCGGGCACATCGCGGGCAACACCACCCGCCTCACGCCCGCCCAAGCCGCCCTGCGGATCGCGGAGTCCGTCACGGCGTGAGGGCCGACCGGCAGTCCGACCAGGCGGGTTGGCTCAGCAGGGGCTTGAACCGGGTGAAGAGGGCGAGGAGTTGAGGGCCCCAGCGGTCGCGGAAGGTGAAGTCGTGGCGGATCAGGTCGAGTTCGTTGGCGGCGGTGAGTTCGGCGATGTCCCGGCGGAGCTGCGGACCGGGCCGATGGAGGGCACCGGTGAAACGGTCCCGGAAGACCCCGTCGGCCTCCGCGAGCCCCGGATACGTGGCCTTCCTGTCGCACGCCCCGTAGAGATACACGATCGCCTCCGCCTCCGCACCGATCACCTCGGCGAGTCCGGCGCGGCCCGTGTCCACCGGCAACAAGGCGGTGGGGAAACCGTCGGTGCCGTAGCAGGCGTGGCACAGGCCCGCGAGTTGCAGGGCCGGGCGGGCACCCCAGCCGGCGAGGCGGTCCCGGACGCGTTGGAGGTGGGCGACGAGAGTGCCGCCCGGATGCGGGATGTCGGCGGCATCAGCCTCATCCGCCTGCCCCCGAACTCCACCTCGGGCGCCCGTCTCGACGCCGCGTTCGCCGAACTCGGCGTCCGGAGCAGCTCCGACACCGGCGTCGCCGACTGGGACACCGCCCTCCTGCTGGCCGAACTCGGCCTCGGTCACGCCGTCGTCCCCCTCCTGCCCGGCTGGCGGACACCCGGCACCGGACCGCTCCGCCTCGTCCCCCTCCCCGCTCTGCCCCCGCTCCCGGTCGGCTGGGCCGTCCGCCGCTGGGACGCCCTCACCCCGCTCGCCCGCACCTTCGCCGACACGGTCGCCCGCAGCTGCACGGAGCGGGCCGCGCACGCCCGGCGGTCCGAGTAGCGGACAGCCGCCGGCGGACAGCGGCTAGTCGACAGCATCCGCATCACCGTCGCCGTACCCCGTCCAGGCCCGCAGCTTGTCCGGGTTGACCACCAGCCACAGGTCGGTGATCAGCCCGTCGCGCACCTGCGCCGCGAGCACGGCGAAGGTCGTGCCGGCGATCCGGACCGAGACCCCGGGCATGCCGTTGACGTCCTCCTCGACGAGTTCCATCTCGGGAGCTCGGCGCATGAGGCCGAGGAAGAGGCGGGCCACCTTGTCCCGGCCGACGACCGGCCGCAGCGCGGCCCGCACCTTGCCGCCGCCGTCGCTGCGCGACTCGACGTCGGGGTCGAGCAGGGCGACGAGCGCGTCGAGGTCACCGGTCTCGCAGGCCTCGCGGAACGCGGAGACGACCCGCCCGTGCTCCTCGGCCGTGCTGGCACCGGGCGGCTTGCGGGCCAGTCGGTGGCGGGCGGACGAGGCGAGTTGGCGGCAGGCCGCCGGGGTACGGCCCACCGTCTCGGCGATCTCGGTGAACGGCAGGCCGAAGACGTCGTGCAGGACGAAGGCGACGCGTTCCGCCGGAGTCATCGAGTCCAGCAGCACGAGCATCCCCATGCTGACGGACTCGTCGAGGGTGATGCGGTCCGCGGGGTCGTCGGCGCCCGCACCGCCCGCGCTGGACCAGGTGCCGCTGTGCCGGACCGGCTCGGGCAGCCACTCCCCGGTGTAGCGCTCGCGCCGGGCCCGCGCCGAGCCGAGCTGGTCGAGGCAGATCCGCGAGGCGACCCGGGTCAGCCACGCGAGCGGCGCCTCGATCTCCCGCTGCGCCTCCTCCGACAGGGCGTACCAGCGGGCGTACGTCTCCTGTACGACGTCCTCGGCGTCCTGCACCGAACCGAGCATCCGGTACCCGAGGTTGAGCAGTCGGCGGCGCTCGGCCATGAGGGAACCGAGGGTCGGATCCTGACCCGAGTTGGGCACGGCGCGGTCATCCTTCCTGGACAGTGGGCTTCTCGACGGACCCGACGTGCTGAACATGCCGGGTGAGCCATTCGTCGAAGGTCTGACGGCCGCGCGGCCCCAACAACGCGCCCGGGAGCGGCAGTTGGCCGTCCCCGGTCATCGCCGCCCCGGTCGCGCCCGGCATCCGTACCGGCAGCAGGAGCCGGCGCTGGTGCCGGGCCCGCAGCAACCGGCGCGCCATGTCGACGAGTTGCTCGACGCGTGGCCCGGCGAGGTCGGGGGCCATGCCCCGGGCGGGGGCGAGGGCGAGGTCCACCAGGTGCCGGGCCACTTCACGGGCCGCGACCGGCTGGGTCCGCATCCGGGGCACCACGGCGACGGGCCCCGGAACCCGGTCGAGGGTCTGCGCGGCGAACTCGTGGAACTGGGTGGCGCGCAGCACCGTCCAGGGCAGCGGGCCGTTCTGCACCACGGCCTCCTGCCGGAGTTTGCCCCGGTAGTAGCCGAGGCCGACCCGGTCGATGCCGACGATGGACAGCACCACGTGATGCCGTACGCCGGCCCGTGCGCCCGCGTCGAGCAGGTGGTGCCCGACGGTGTCGAAGAACGCGACGGCCTTCTTCGCGCTGGTCGTCGTCACATTGCTGACGTCGATGACCGCGTCCACCCCCTCCAGGGCGGCATCGAGCCCGGTGCCGCCCGCGACGAGGTCCACGCCCCGCGAGCGGCTGAGCACCACCGGTTCCTGTCCGGCCGCGGCCAGCTCCTCGACCACGTACCGGCCGACCAACCCGGTCCCGCCCGCCACCGCGATCCGCATACCGTCCCGCTCCTTCACTTGCTGTCACCCCGTCGCGCCGAGAGGGCCGTCACCGGCACCAGCAGCACCGCCGCCAGCAGGACGAGCGCGGCCAGGAAGACCACGTTGAGGACCTGGTCCCGCGTCCCGTACATGTCGAGGTGCTGTACGTGATAGCTGAAGTGCAGCACGTTGAAGACCAGCCACACCGCACCCGTGGTCTGCACCAGCCTGGTGTTCCGCACCTGGCGCAGCGCGACGAGCGTCAGACAGGCCAGCGCGAGGAACATGGCTCCCGCGTCCTTGGCGAGGTGCTCGTTGTAGGGCCCCAGCTGGGGCAACCAGCTCAGTCCGAGCCCCGGGAAGTTCGCGTACCACCCCGTCGGCGAGAAATAGGCCCAGGTCCCTGTGTACAGGCTGACCACGGCCAACAGGCCGAGGCTGACGTACCGGATTCTGTTCATACGTCTACGACGACGCAGCCTCCGAGAATGTCAGGGCGGACGTCAGGGCGGACGTCCGGGCGGATGTCCGGGCGGATGTCCGGGCGGACGTCAGGGCGGATGTCAGCGCGGATGTCAGGGCCGAGGCCGGCGGGACGCCTCGCGCACCATGAACACGTCCACCGGATCCTCGCTCTCCACGGTGAACCCGTGCCGCGCGTACAGCCGCCGGGCCGGGCTCCCCCGCAGCACGTTCAGCCGCACGACGGGGACTCCGTCGCGGTCGCACCGCTCCAGCAGCTCGGCGAGCACACCTGACCCGATCCCGGCGCCCTGGAACCCCGGCGCGAGATAGAAGTGCTCCAGCCAGTGGCAGCGGGCGTCCGCGTCCGGCCGTAGCGCCACGCAGCCGGCGAACTCGCCGCCCACCTCGATCACCCAGGTGTGCCCCGGCTCGAACCCGTCCCGCAGCCGCTGCCGCACGCGGTGCGCGTCGTAGCGCCCGAGCCGTTCCAGATCGTCCCGCAGCACGACGGCACGCAGCTCGGCGACCGCCTCGACGTCCGCCGCCGACGCAGGCCGTATCTCCCAGTCCGCCATGATCACCACGGTAGCGCGGGCCGGTAAATCGATGGATCACCCATCGGCCCGGGTGCTGGAATGACGCGATGCACGACGAGGACACGTCGCAGGTCATCGACCGCGGACAGCACGAGAACGTCAAAACGCCCTGGGATCAGGAGACTTGGCGGAACGCGGCCCTCGGCTGGGCCCGGCGCGAACTCGCGGCGCGGGGCCTGCGCGAGACGGGCCGGCTGGGTGTGCGGCTGCGCCCGTGGTCGGTCCTGGTCCGGATCCCCGTCGAAGGGTTGGCCGAAGGTCCCGCCGCTGTCTGGCTGAAGGCCAATCCGCCGGCCGGCGCCTTCGAGGCACCCCTCACCGCCGCGCTCGCCCGCTGGGTCCCGGAGTACGTGCTGGACCCTCTCGCCGTCGACGCCGACCGCGGCTGGTCCCTGCTCCCCCACGGCGGCGAACTCTTCCGGCAGGTCCTCGACCGCACCCCCGCCGACCCTCGCGCCTGGGAAGAACCCCTGCGCCAGTACGCGACCATGCAACGCGCCCTGATCCCGCACACCAAGGACCTCGAACAACTCGGCGTCCCCAGCGCCCGGACGACGGCCCTGCCCGAAGTCTTCGACGAGGTGGTGCAGTTCATCGGGACCACCGCCGAACCGGCCGTCGATCCGGCCCAGTTGCATGCCCTACGGCCGCTGCTGCGCGAACTCTGCGCCGAACTCGCCGAGTTGGGCATCCCGGACTCCCTCGACCACTCCGATCTGCACGACGGCCAGCTGTTCCACCCGGCCCCCGGCCGCTACACCTTCTTCGACTGGGGCGACGCCGCCGTCTCGCACCCCTTCTGCAGCTTCCTGGTCCCGGCCGGGCGGGTCCGCGAACGCTACGGCCCCGAGGCACTGCCCCGGCTGCGGGACGCCTACCTGGAGCCCTGGACCGGAAACGGCCACACCACCACGGAACTCCGCCGCGCCCTGACCCTCGCGACCCGCCTCGGTGTCCTCGGCCGCGCGGCGGCCTGGAACCGCCACTTCCCCGGCGCCTCCGCCGCGACCCGCGCGGCGGGCGCGACGGAGAGCGCCAGGACACTGCTGCAACTGTCGTCCGAGGAGCCCTTGTTGTAGGGAACCCCGTCACCGACTGGCCGTCACCCACTCCCCCATCGCCACGAGATCCGCGTCCGTGATCCCGTACCGATGGTCGACGCGCTGGAGCAGGGCCGGTCCGGGGTGATGGGCACCCACCCAGTCGCGGTCGGCGTCCCCGATCTCGTCGTCCACCCACACGAAGGGCCGCCCGGCGGCCCAGGCGACCAGCGGCCGGGTCTTCCAGTGCAGCCGCCCGCCCGCGCCGTCCCCCACCCCGTCCTCGGCCGAGTCGGGCCAGTCCACCAGGGGCAGTTGGGGCAGACCGAGCCAGGGCGCGACGCACGTGTTCGCGTCGTCCATCCAGGTCGTCGCCCACACCAGTTCGCAGCGCAAGGCCGCGAGCCGTGGCCCGAGGGAGGGGTCGATGCGGGTGAGCAGCGGGGGCGCGTCGGCGGCGGGCGGCGCGAAGCCGGAGTCGTACACCGGGTACGGGCGGGACGCGCCGAAGGGCAGCAGCGTCCCGTCGACGTCGAGGAAGAGAAGCATCAGAGGACCTCTCTCACATCACTCCTCGAAGCCGCCCGCGCGCAACAGCTCGTCGACCCGCGCCCGATGCGCCTTCTCCCAGTCGTCGAGGGTCTCGGCGGACTCCTTCTCCAGCCGGGCCCGGGCCGCGGCGAGAATCTCCACCCTACGGTCGGCCGGTACGACGACGATGCCCTCCTCGTCGGCCACCACGACGTCCCCGGCGTGGACGGTGGCTCCTCCGCAGCTCACGCGCTCGTTCAACGGGAGTACGGCCTTCTTGCCGCCCGGGATCGGGATGACACCGCGCGCGAAGACGGGGAAGCCCGCGGCCCGCACCTCGCCCAGGTCGCGGATCACGCCGTCGAGGACGAAGCCGGCGATGCCCCGCCGCTGGGCGATGGCGCAGACGTTCCCGCCGGCGAGGGCGTGGTCCAGGTCCCCCGACTCGACCACGACGATCGAGTCCGGCTCGGCGCGGTAGATGGCCGCGTGCAGCATGAGGTTGTCGCCGGGCGGGCACCTGACGGTGAAGGCCGGCCCGGCGAGACGCGGCAGCGGACCCCACAGGGGCCGGATGCCGATGTCCATGACCCGCTCGCGGCCGAGCAGTTCGGCGAGAGTGGTGGTGGAGATGTCCTCGAAGTCGGTGAGGTCGGTGGCATCAGTCATGCCCCGGACGCTACCGCTCCGTCCATGACAGCCGGGTCGGCCTTGCTGACCCAGCGCGCGAGTGCCGTGGCGATCCGGGGCCTGCTCGGAATCTCCGCCAGGCCCAAGGGTTCCGCCGCGGCCGTCATGATCACCTGGAGTTTCCGGACCGCTGCCGGTAGCCGGGCCCATTTCACGGTCGATCCGTCGCGCAGGGACAGCGACAATCGGATGACGTCGGTGAACACCGACTGCGCTCGCTTGAACGCGAGGATGCGGTCCAGGTCGTCCGCCCAGCCCCGCGCGCTGCCGGGACGCACTCCACGGACGGCTCGCGCCCAGTCCTCGGCCATCCGGCGTTCCTGGTCCGCCGGATAGGACATCAGGTAGAGGTGGGTGGCGAGGTCGTAGAGCGGGTCGCCCAGCATCGCCAACTCCCAGTCGATGGACCAGAGTTGGTTGAGCGGGTCGAGGACGAAGTTCTCCCGGTGCAGGTCCGCGTGGAGCAGGCAGAAGTCGCGCCGGGTCAACCCGGAAACGTTCTTTCTGAGCTGCACGAACGCGTCCGGATGGAGGCCGAGTTCGGTGAAGAGCCGCCCGAAGTCGCGGGAGTTCTTCTCATAGACCTGTTCTTCCACGAAGACGACGAGGCGTTCCAGGAAGCCGTCGCAGTCGCCGTCCTCGGCACGGTCCTCGGTCTCGCAACTGCGCTCCACTGCAAGGGTGTTGGGCGTGACGTGCGCCAACTCCCCGAACAGGTCGACGATCTGGCTGCGGACCCCCTCCGGGATCCGCCGATCGCCCCACGGGCGGGACTTGAGGGTGCGGCCCTCGATGAAGACCTGCAGCGCCATGCCCTCCACCTCGTGGATGACGGGGATACGGCTGATCCGTCCGTCCAGTTCGCGGAGCAGGGCCTCTTCCGACCGGAAGCACCTGCGGTCGAACCACAGGATCCGTTCGCGCGGTTCGCGGAGCTTCACGATCCGCGTCTCGCCCGGCATGGCCAGCACATACGTCTCGTGGTGATAGCCCTTGAGCGGGCCGGTCACCACACCGCTTGCGCCGACCAGTTCGTCGGCGCGCTGCCGAACACCGGTGAGTTGGGGTGTCATTCGCTGGGTTCAGCCCGTTCCGGTTGAGCCGATGAGTAAGGGATGAGGCACGTTACTCCAGAGGCGTCAAGCAACGCCGGAGAACCCGCCCATTGAACCGCCGAGAGCTATGAGACGTACGTCCGGCCGGGGTCAGCGGCGCGACGGTGCCGCTAACCACGCCGTACCGAGTCGAGTACCGGCCGCAACGACCCCACCACCGCGTCCGCCCCCGCCCTGCGCAGCAACGTTTCCTTATGTTCGTTACGCGCGTAGCCAAGGAACGGGATGCCCGCCCGGCGGGCCGCTTCGAAGTCCGAGGGGGTGTCGCCGATCATCAGGGCGTCGGCGGGGTGGGCGCCCATCGCGCGCAGGGCGCGGTTCAGGCAGTGGGGGTTCGGCTTGAGGAGGTCGAGGTCGTTCGTGCGGCCGTAGACGTGCGGGGTGAAGCACTCCAGGAGGCCCCGGCCGTGGAGGTACTCCGTGACCGTGCGGGGGGAGTTGTTGGTGGCGACGGCGAGATGGATGCCGACGGCGTTCCAGGTGCGTATCAGCGGGTCCGCCCACGGGGTGGGGTACGCCGAGTCGACGGCCTTGAGTTCGTGCTGGGTGAGCAACTCCTCCAGTTCGTCGACCAGATCGCTGCGCGGGTGGCGCTTGTTGACCGCGTTCAGGACGACGTGCGGATCGGGGTGCACCCGCTCGCTCTGCGTCAGCAGTTCTCGCAGCCCCTGCCGTTCCAGCCAGGACACGAGGTCCTTCGCCACGCCCTCCGCCGAGAGCCCCGCGAACAGCCGGCAGATCGGGCCGTCGAAGTCGAAAAGGACGAAGCGAGCGCCGGTGATCAATTCGCGTACGGTGCCTGTCTCTTCTGTCACCGGAACAGTCTGCGCCGTATCAGGAGTCACTAGGAGAGTGTCAGGTCCGTGGTGATGGTTTCCCAGAGGGCGTCGAACCACTTCTGCGATTCCTCCACGAAGGCGGCGTCGCGCTGACCGGCCTGCTTGAGGAAGGCGAACAGGACGGACTGCGAGCCGACGGCGTCGTACATCTCCAGGGTCTGGCTCTTGTACTCCTCCTCCCGCTCGTTGAGGACGTAGTAACCGAGCAGCGCCTCCTCGCCGTTGAGCAGGTAGAGCTTGATCGGCGGGGTGAAGGGCAGCGCGCGGAAGGTGACGTGGACGTCGATGCCGTGGGTGGCTCTCAGGGCCATCAGGTTGTGCTGGAGGACCTGGGCCTGGGCGTTGCGCATGGTCAGCCAGCGCTGGTGGACCGGGTCGTCGCCGCCGCGGCCCTCGACCGGGACGGGGAAGGCCAGCGCGATGTCCCGGGAGGGCAGCAGCACCCGGACGTCGATCGAGAGGGGGCGGACCTGGCCCCCGTGGATCAGCCGGACCGACTCGCTCACCGCCAGCATGAGGCTCTCCGCGGTCAGGCAGGCCGCGTCGATCTTGACGTGCGGCTCGGCGAACGCGTCGGACAGGCGGGGCGCCAGCGCCACCATGGTCGGCTGGGGCCCGTCCGGCCCGACCGCCTGTTCGGCGATCGTGGGCGGACTCCCCTTGCTGACGTTGGTGAGCAGTCCGGCCTCCTGGAGAACTCGCAGGGCCTGTCGTACGGCCCCCCGCTCCACGCCGAACTCCTCGGCCAGGGCGGTCTGGGTGGGCAGGCGGTCTCCCGCCTTGAGGTCACCGGCACGGATACGGTCCCGTAGGGCGTCGGCGATCTCCTGGGGCGAGAAGCTTCTGCTGCCGTTCACTGCCACGTTCTCCTGGGTCACGACCAAACGGTATAACTCTGCCCCATCTAAGGGGAGTTGTTTGGAACTTGATGGCGAGTAGGTGTGAGTAGGTACCAAACGGGAACAACTTAAGCAGAGTTGGCTGCCAACTTATCCAAGTTGGTGGAAGTTTTGCTTCCGCAGCCCGAAGGGGGAAACACCGTGCCTGCCATCGCCCTCCTGTCCGCCGTCTTCGTCGTCGGCTTCGAACAGATCGTCCAGTGGAAGTTCGGCGCCACCGGCATCATCGGCCTGCTCCTGATCTCCATCGGCATCAAGGCCAAGAGTCCGGCCATCAGTTCCATCGGGGCAGTCGTCCTGGCCCTGCTGTTCACCGGACCCGCTCTGTGATCCGTAAACCGCCCTCCGGATCAGCCACCGCGGGAGACGATCAGCTCGTCAGCCTCAGCTCCGAACTGATCGTCTCCCACAGTGCGTTGAACCACAGCTGGGACTGTTCCACGAACGTCGTGTCCCGCAGTCCCGCACCCTGCTCGAACGCGAACAGCATCGACTGGGTGCCCTCCGCGTCGTACATCTCCACCTGCTCCTGACCGATCTCCTCCTCGCGCTGGCTCAGCGTGTAGTACGCGAAGAGCGCCTCCGAGCCGTTGAGCAGGTACAGCTTCACCGGAGGCGTGAACGGCAGCGCGCGGAACGTGATGTGCACGTCGATGCCGTGCGTCGCGCGCAGGGCCAGCAGATTGTGGCTCAACACCTGGCCCTGCGCGTTGCGTTGGGCCAGCCAGCGCCGCTGCAGCCGGCCGTCCTCCGGGGAGTCCACCAGGGACGGGAACGCGAGTTCGATGTCACTGCTCGGCAGCAGCACCCGCACATCGACCTTGGCCGGATTCAGCTCCCTGGCGTGGATCTGGCGCAGCGGCTCGGCGATGGCCAGCTGGAGCGAGACCGCCGTCAGACACAGCGCCTCGATCTCCACGTGCGGCTGCGCGAAGGCCTCCGCGATGCGCGGGGCCAGGCCCACCATCGTGGGCTGCGGCGGAGCTCCGGGGCCGGTCAGGGCCAGCCCGAGGTCCGGGGCCACGGTCGCCGGGCTCCCCTTGGACACATTGGTGAGCAGTCGCTCGGACTGCAGGATGCGCAGGGCCTGCCGCACGGCCCCGCGCTCGACGCCGAACTCGTCCGCCAGCTTGGCCTGGGTGGGCATGCGCTGGCCGGGCCGCAGGACACCGGACCTGATCCTGGTGCGCAGCTCGTCGGCCAGCTCGCGGTGTGACCACTGTGGCCGCGGTGACCTCGACCGTCCATTGACGGTGGCGTGTTCGGGCTCCACGACCAAACACTACAACTTCTCGCCATCTTTGGGCAGTTCAAAGAAAGGTGGTTATGAGACGCATCCAAGAGGAGATAACTAGAGGAGAGTTGGTTACCAACTTAGGTAACTTGGCCGACCGGACCTCTCTCCTGGAGGGGAGCCGAGAGCCCGGTCGGCCGGCTCGACCGCACAACCGCACGACAACCACAACTGAACAGCTACGGATGAGTCCACCCACCCGCCGCCAACCGGCCGCACAGCGAGGAGCGTTCAGAAGATGTCCGGGCACCAAGGCCGCCTGGACGTACGCAGCAGGGCGTCGGCCACTCGGGCGGCGCCCGCTCGTTCTTCCCGCACCTTGCCCAGCGCCACCAGCCTGGGCACCGACACGTCACCGAGCCACAGCGACGCCAACTCCCGCACGTCGAGGGCGAGTTCCGCGCTCTGCGTGGTCGGCGTGCAGGACGCCCCCTGCGTCGAGGCGTCCAACCGGTAGCGCCCGCCCGCCAGTCCGGCCGCGTCGGTCACCTCGAAGACCAGCGTGCCCTCCCCCTCGTACGACCGCGCCTCCATGGCCCGTACGACATCCAGGATCCGCACCCACAGAAAGTCCGCCTGCGTCGTGATCGTGGCCGCGCGCGGGTCCGGCAGGAAGTGGGGCAGCAGATCGTCGGGGGAACGCCACGACTTCACCCTCGTCACCCAGTCGAGCGAGCAGACGTGCTGCCACAGGGCGCGTTCGGCGGCCGGGGTCGTCGCGATCAGATCCTTCACCGTGGCCGTCTCGCCCGGCTGCTTGGCGTCGGTCCAGGCGCCGTCGCAGTAGTACGCGGCCAGGCCCTCCACCTCGCCGTTCGCCGCGCGGTAGACGGCGTGGAACGGCTCGGTCCACGACAGCCGGCCCGGTCGTACGGCACCGGTCGCGATCTGCCACCAGCGGTCGTCCCTGTTGATCACGCCGGGCTGGAGGCGGCGCAGGCGCTCGTGGAGTTCGGGGCCGAGTTTGCGTACGTCCTCGGCGTCCGTCAGGTCGATACGGGCGCCGTCCTCCGGGGCCGACCAGCGGGGGTCCAGGCCGGCGCGCTGGACATCGATGTCCCAGTGGGTCGCGGTGGTGGCGGGGCCGAAACCGTAGCGGCCGTAGATCCGGTACTCGGCGGCGATGAGGGTCGCTACGACGTCGCCGCGCTCCTTGGCCGCGGTGAGGTCCTGGGTCATCATCCGGGTGAGCAGGCCTCGGCGGCGGTGGGTGGCGGTGACGCTGACGTTCGTGATGGCGTCGGCGGGGACGGGGGTGCCGCCGACGGCCGTGATCTCCTGGGGGAAGGAGCGGAAGGTCGCCACGCAGCGGCCGTCGTCGAAGGCGCCGAGGGTGCGGGACGGGTCGATGTAGGTGCTGCGGTCGGTGAGTTCCGCCTCGTCGACGGTGGGGGTGCGGAGGAAGCCGGTGTTCAGGGCGCGGATCCAGTCCGGGATCTCGGGCTGCGTGACCGGGCGTACGGCGAGGTCGTGTGCGGGGCTGGTCATGGGGTCACGGTAGGTCGGGTGGGGGCTGGTGCGGCGGGGATTTTTTCGCCCCCGCCGCCCCTGCCCGTCCCGTCACCAGGTGCTGCCGCCCCTTCGACCCCGCCTGGGGGCCGCGCCCCCAGACCCCCGTCGGCCCTGAAGGGGCCTCGTCCTCAAACGCCGGACGGGCTGATGGGGGTCGGCCCCCATGGGAAAAGCACCGAAAAGACACCAGAAGAGCCGCAATGCCAAAGGCGAGGCCCGCCTAGAACGCCGCCCGGATCTCCCCCACCGCACGTCCCCCGCCCAGCACCGCCACCTTGCCGAACTCCGGAACCCGTACGCCCATCAGGTCCAGCGCCCGCCCCAGCACAGGCCCCAACACCCTCCCCGCCCCGTCCTCCACCTTGAACGCCACGGCGCGCCCGTCCGGCAGGGCCACCGCCTGTACGGCCTCGGCGCCCATCTTGGACAGCAGGCCCGGTACCGCGCGCATCAGCAGGGTGTCGGGGCGGCGGGTGCCGGCGACGTACTCGGGGTGGGCGCGCATCGCGTCGGCGACCCGGCGTTCCGGGGAGCCGGGGGCGGCCAGGACGAAGGAGCGGAACGCGCGGGCCAGACCGGTGAGACTGATCGCCATCAGCGGGGCGCCGCAGCCGTCCGTCCCCACGGCCGCCACCCGCTCCCCCGCCGCTTCCTCCACAGCCCTGTGGATAAGTTTTTGGAGCGGGTGGTCCGGGTCGAGATACGACTCCAGCGGCCAGCCGCGCAGCGCGCTCGCCGCCAGCATCGCGGTGTGTTTGCCGGAGCAGTTCATGGCGATCCGGTTGCGTACGGCGCCCGAGGCGAGGTACGTCTCCTGTTCGACCGGGTCGAGCGGGAGGTCCGGCGGGCACTGCAACTGGCCTGCGTCCAGGCCGTGTTCGGCGAGCAGTCGGCGTACGAGATCTCGGTGGAAGAGTTCGCCCGAGTGGCTCGCGGCGGCCAGGGCGAGGCGTTCGCCGGTGAGGTCGAGGCCTGTGCGCAGGACACCGGCCGCCTGCATGGGCTTGTTGGAGGAGCGGGGGAAGACCGGGGTGGTCGTATCACCCAGGGAGAGTTCCACGGAACCGTCCGCCGCCAGTACCACCAGGCTGCCCCGGTGACGGCTCTCGACGAAGCCGGAGCGGACCACCTCGGCGAGCACCGGGGGTGCGACGAAGGAATCCTCGGCCGTCACGCGCACCCCTCACACGAGTCACACGAGCAGGTCGTCCACCTGCGCCTCGCCCTCACGGTACCTGCGGGCGATCTCCGCGCTGCAGCCGTCGGCCGTGTGTTGGAGGACCTGACGGCGACGGGACACCTGCTGTTCGTACCGGACGAGACGGCCCATCGCGGTGGTCAGTTCGAGGTCGGTGCGGGCCTCCAGGTCGGAGAGCTCGACCTCGGCGAGCATCTCGGCGGCCAGCAGCCGGTACTCCTCGCTGTGCGGGGTACCGAGGGTGACGTGCCGGGCCGAGGAGCGGTGCCGGGCGGGCGCGTCGGTGAGGATCTCCGAGAGACGGTCGACGACGGAGGCCGCGCCCGCCGGGGAGCGGCGGGCCAGTTCGGCCCGCAGGATGTCGATACGGCCCTGGAGGAGCCGCCGTACGTAGCTCAGGTCGGCCTCGTCGCGCTGGGCGTCGCGGCGCAGCGCGCGCAGCTCCGTCAGGCGCAGTGCGGTCAGGTCGGGTGCGGCCGGTTCGGCGGGCAGCAGCGGGCTGTCGACGCGCTGCACGGGCGGGCGGCGCGTGGCCGCTCCTCCCGCGCGGATCAGCGAGACAGTCCCGGGGGGCTGCCCGGTACTCGGTGTGCTCATGTGCCTCTACCCGTCCCCTCGACCGGCGTGTGGACAGCATCGTGCCACCCCAACTGGCCGCTATGTGACCGAGTGCCCCCGAACGGCCCCAGATGGGGGGTTAAGCAACAAAAATAGGCCCGCCGCAACCACTTCCCACCCGCACGGCATCATGGGACCCATGCGAGCAGTGGTGCAGCGGGTGGACGGCGCGAGTGTCGTGGTCGAGGGCGAGACGGTCGGGGCGATCGAGGGCGAGGGGCTCTGCGTCCTCGTCGGCGTCACCCACGAGGACACCAAGGAGAAGGCGGCCCAACTGGCCCGCAAACTCTGGTCGATCCGCATGCTGCACGACGAGAAGTCGTGCAGCGACATCGATGCCCCGCTGCTCGTCATCAGCCAGTTCACGCTGTACGGCGACGCCCGCAAGGGCCGCCGCCCCACCTGGAACGCCGCCGCCCCCGGCGATGTCGCCGAGCCGCTGGTCGACGAGGTCGTGGCCCAACTCCGCGCCCTGGGCGCCACGGTGGCGACGGGCCGCTTCGGCGCGGCGATGCGCGTCTCACTGACGAACGACGGCCCGTTCACCGTGGTCGTGGACCTCTAGTGATCTAGGGCTCTAGGGCCTAGGGCTCTACGACCACTTCCTGGGCCGCGGCCGTCGAGTCGGCCAGCAGGGGCGCGTCCAGCGGCACGTTCCGCTTCACCAGCGCCAGGGCGATCGGCCCCAGCTCGTGGTGGCGTACGGAGGTGGTGATGAAGCCGATCTTCCGGCCCTCCGCACCCTCCTCCGCGAGCCTCAACTCCGTGCCGTGGCCCGGGAGATGGACCTCGCTGCCGTCGAGGTGGAGGAAGACCAGGCGGCGCGGGGGCTTGCCCAGGTTCTGCACTCGGGCGACCGTCTCCTGGCCCCGGTAGCAGCCCTTCTGCAGATGAACCGCCGTGCCGATCCAGCCCAGTTCGTGCGGGATGGTGCGGTGGTCGGTCTCGAAGCCGAGGCGGGGGCGGTGGTGTTCGACGCGCAGCGCCTCGTAGGCGAGGAGCCCGGCCGGCGGGCCCGCCTTCTCGGCGTACGACTCCAGGTCGGCGCGCGGGAGGAAGAGATCGCGGCCGTACGGCGTCTCGCGTACGACGACGCCGTCGGGCACCGGGGCGATGGAACCGGCGGGGAGGTGCACGACCGCGAACTCGCTTGTGCGGTCGGCCACTTCGACGCGGTAGAAGAACTTCATCGACTCCAGGTAGGCGATCAGCGCCTCCTGGGTGTCGGGTTCGGTGTGCATCCACACCGTGGTGCCGTCGTCGACGAGGTAGAGGGCGTGCTCGATGTGGCCGTGCGCGGAGAGGATCAGCGCCTCGGTGGCGACGCCCGCGGGGAGGTCGCTGACGTGCTGGGTGAGCAGGAGATGCAGCCAGCTCAGCCGGTCGTCGCCGGTGACGGCGACCACAGCGCGGTGCGAGAGGTCCACGAAACCGGTGCCGTCGGCGAGGGCGCGCTGCTCGCGGAACAGGTCGCCGTAGTGGGCGGCGACGCCTTCGTCCACTCCTTCGCCGGAGACGGCGCCGGGCAGGGACAGCAGAGGGCTCTTCATACCGGTAAGCCTACGACTCGGTAATTGAAGACTCAGTTGAAGTCTTCATGGAACAGTCCCGGCAGCGGCCGAAGATCGCGAAGTGCTTCATGTCGGTCTCGAAGCCGAAGGTGTCGCGCAGCTTGGCCCGGAACTCGGCGGCGACCTCGACATCGGCCTCGATGACGTTCGTGCAGTCGCGGCAGACGAGGTGTATGTGGTGGTGCCGGTCCGCGAGGTGGTACGTCGGCGCCCCGTGCCCGAGGTGGGCGTGACTGACCAGCTGGAGCTCCTCCAGGAGCTCCAGGGTCCGGTACACCGTGGAGATGTTGACCCCCGAGGCGGTCTTCCGCACCTCCACGAGGATGTCGTCGGGGGTCGCGTGCTCCAGGGTGTCCACGGCTTCGAGCACGAGCTGCCGCTGCGGGGTCAGCCGGTAACCGCGCTGCCGCAGATCACTCTTCCAGTCGGTGCCCTGGTCAGTGCCTTGGTCTGTGCCTTGGTCAGTGCTTTGGGTGCTCACCACACCCACGAGTCTAGGCCTACTTGAAGAATGCGATCCCGTCGTCCGGCATGTCGTCCGGGAGGGCCTTGGCCCACCTCTCGACATCCTCCGGGGTGACGACCTTCTTCAGGTGGGCGGACATGTAGGGGCGGAGTTCGACCTCGGGGGTCTGCTTCTCGCCGACCCACATGAGGTCGCTCTTGACGTAGCCGTAGAGGCGCTTGCCGCCGGTGTAGGGGCCGGAGGCGGCGGTGCGGGCGACGGCGTCCGTGACGAGGTCGATCTGGGGCTTCTGCTTGGCGAGGTCGCCGTACCAGATCTCGACGACTCCGTCGTCGCGGGTCATCGTGACCTCTACCTTGCGGTCCGCGTCGATGCGCCAGAAGCCGGACTCGGTCTCCAGGGGGCGGACCTTGTTGCCGTCGTTGTCCAGGACCCAGGTGTGGGAGCGGTACTCCAGGAAGTCGCGGCCGTCGTGCGTGAAGGAGACCTCCTGGCCGAAGTTGCACTTCTCGGAGCCCGGGAAGTCGTGCACACCCGCGCCGGCCCACTCGCCGAGCAGGAAGACGAGGGGGACCAGGTCCTTGTGGAGGTCGGACGGGATCTCGATCATGACGTCAGCAGTTCCTCGGTGGGGGTCAGCGCTGGCCCTGGTACAGCTTCTTCACGGTCAGTCCGGCGAAGGCGAGAACGCCGACGCAGACCAGGACCAGCAGGGTTTCGAAGAAGATCTCCACGGGTGCTCCTTGAGCGGTACGAGCGGTGCGTGAACGCGGGCCGGGCCCCAGCTTAGTCGGCCGGGGCCCGGTGCTCTCTGCGAGGTACGGCTAGCCGAGCAGCTCGCTCTGCAACGTCACCGTCTGCTGGAACGGGACGGCCTCGGCCTGCCCCTTCCTCGACTGCACGATCATCGCGAAGGTGTCGCCGGCCGTGACGAAGGCCAGCCGGAGCTGTTCGGCGCCGTACGGCTTCGTCTCGACGTACGGCTGGAGCGAGACGTTCGTGACCTTGGCCGCGTCCGGGAAGTCGTCGTCCGACTCGTAGCCGTCGGCGCCGCGGACCGGGTAGGTGGGGGACGCGTATCCGGCGAGGCGCTTGGAGATCTCGTCGGCGACCGTCGCCGTGTCGAACTGGAGCAGGTAGATCCGGGTGTGCGTGCCGTCCGGGGTGGTCCAGCCGCGCGCGGCGATGTGCCGCAGGCCCTGGTCGGTCAGCTTCTGCGCGATCTCGGTGCGGTCGTCGGCGGCCGAGAACTCCGCGAGGAACACCTTGGTCGCCAGCCAGCCGTCACTGCCGTCGAGCGCCTTGTCCCCTACGGCCCCCTTCGGCGCCGGCAGCACCAGCGCCCGCAGGTCGGCGAAGTGGGCCCCCGCCGCGTTCGCCGTGGCGAACGGCCCCGGGCTGCCCGCGGGCAACGGCGGCTTGGTGAGCGTGGGAAACGCCCACCGCCCGTCCGACGCCGTCCCCAGCCCCGGCACGTCCGACCGCTTCATCCCGCTGATCCCATAGGCCGTCCCGGCCCCGACCACCGCGAACACGACGACGGCGGCCCCCCAGCGCAGCACGGCACGGAGGACCCGGCGGTCCTTGCGGGGAGCGGTGGGCTGGGTTTCCGGGGCCGGCGCCGGCGGGAACGGGGGTTCCGTGGGGAGTGGGGGTTCAGCGGGTACCGGGACGGCCGAAGCCTCGGCGACAGCCGCGCCGACGGGAGGCTCGGTAGCCACGGGGCCGGCCGGAGCGGCGGCCGCAACGACCGGGGCGGCCGGAGCGATCGGAGACCCGGAGACAGCTGGGGCTGCCGGCGATTCCACCACCGTCGGTGCAGCCGGACCCTCGGCAGCGACCGGGACAACCGGAGCCACCGGAGCCTCGTCGCCGACGACCGGGACGGCCGGAGACTCGGAGGCGGCCGGGGCAGCCGGGGATTCCGCGACCGGCGGTGCGGCCGGAGACTCGACGTCCGCTGCGGTCGCCGGGGCAGCCGGGCCCTCGGCGGCGGTCGGAGCCTCAGTCGCGGCGGTCGTCGGCTCCGAGGCCTGCGCAGGGATCGTCGGTGTGGGGGGCGGTGGTGTGTGCGTCGGTGTCGGTGCTGGGGTTTCCTGCTGTTGGTCGGTCATACCGCCTCCCCCGGGTCCTTGATGCGGTCGAGTTGTTCCTGGAGCAGGCGGCCGATGGCGTACGTCTGCATCGGGCGGGCGGATTTCGCGGTGAGGGTGACCAGGATTTCGCCCTGGTAGGCGGAGCAGTAGATCGTGTCGAGCTTTTCGTCGGCGTCCTTCGGCGAGAGGAAGCACTTGGCGTCCTTGTAGCCGTTGATCGACGGGCCGGGGCGGAAGACGCCCAGGGAGTCGAAGAGCTCGTTCTGGTAGCGGGACGCGTTCCGTACCGCCGTCTTGTCCGCGATCTGGGCCAGCACGATGCTCACCGTCGACGCCTTGTCCGTGTAGACGGACGCCTGCTCGTCAGTGCTGACGTAGCTCCGCATCGCCAGGCCCTTGGTGTGCTGCTTGTCGATCTCCTTGTCCAGCAGCCTGCGCTGTTTGAGCGGGAGTTCCTTCAGCTCGTCCTTGCGCAGCGCCGTCGCCTGCGCTCCCGTGAAGTCCACGTCGTGCCCGTACTCCGCGATGTCGGGCCCCTGGCTCCACCCGTCCGGCCCGTACGGCACGAGCGCCGCCGAGAGCGCGCTCGGTTTGGCGCCCACCGCCTTCTCGGAGGTCACCTTCGGGAGCTTCCATACGGCGTCCCCCGCGTCCCGGTCCGCGCCGTTCACGGTGACGACGGTGAACCCGACCCCGCCGATCACGGCGACGGCGAGCAGCGCGGCCCCGGCGATCGCCGCGATACGGCCCCTGCGCACCGGCTTCCCGACGGCATCGGCGGTCAACTCCTCGGAGCTGCCGACGAGTTCGGGGACGAGCACGTCCGTCTCCGACTGAGTCTGCGGCTCCTGCCCCTGCTCCGGCGTCTGATCCGGCACCTGTTCCGGCTGGTTCTCGGTGGTCACAGCCGCTCCATCTGCCGCTTGGCCAGGTCCATGATCTTCTTCTTCGGGACGGGCTTCGACGAGGAGACCCAGATGTGCATCTCGACGTCACCGCGCCAGGCGTGCGCCTCCGCGTTGTAGACGTCGGTGTAACCGGCCTTGGTGTCCGGCGAGTTGTGGACGTACGCCATTCCGTCGCCCGTGCCCGGGATGGGCCAGCTGTCGGTGTGGCCCTTCTCCTCGGCCCAGTAGTAGGCGTCCTCCGCGTCGCTGGAGACCGTGAGCTCGTCCTCCTGGCGGAACTGCACCAGCCGGATCTCGACGTACAGCGAGCTGCCCTCACGCCAGTTGGCGACGGCGGCGCGGCGGAACTCGCCCGCGACGAGGTCGCTGAACGCGCCCGCCGGCTTGTCGAACGTCTCCGCGTCCTCGGCCAGGTCCATCCACCCGTCCACACCGACCTCGTAGCCCGTGTCCCTCGCGCCGCTCGGCCGCTTCAGCAGCAGCTTGCGCAGGTCGCCGTCCGTCTTGACCTTCCGGTCCTGGGCGGCGGAGAGGGGCTCCGGAGCGGGGCCCTTGGCCTGCGTCAGCGTCGCCTGCGACAGCGAGGGCAGCTTGTCGGGTGCGCGGTTCGCCTGGACCACGAAACCCGTGCAGGTACCGGCGACGACACCGAGCACCGCGGCGACCGCGATCAGGAGTGTGGTGCGGCCACGGCGGCGCGGCGGCCGGGGCACCTCTTCGGTTGTTCCCTCGGGTGCTTCCGAGGCTGTTTCTTCGGGTACTTCCGGTACTTCCACAACGTCCCCCACGGAACATGGCATGCGCATTCCATATGCGCGCACAGGAGACTCGTGGCCGTTGCAGGGAGTTGTAGGGAAGTTGATTACGATTCGGTCATGTCGAAGAAGCTCGTGATCAAGGTGACCGCGGGGGCCGACGCCCCCGAACGCTGCTCACAGGCGTTCACAGTGGCGGCGGTGGCCGTCGCCAGCGGGGTCGACGTCTCCCTGTGGCTGACCGGCGAGTCGGCGTGGTTCGCACTGCCGGGCCGGGCCGCCGAGTTCCAACTCCCGCACGCCGCACCGCTCCCCGACCTGATCGACTCGATCCTCGCGGCCGGCCGCGTGACGTTGTGCACGCAGTGCGCGGCCCGACGGGACATCACGGAGAAGGACGTCATCGAGGGCGTACGGATCGCCGGGGCGCAGGTGTTCGTACAGGAGGCGATGGCCGACGAGACGCAGGCCCTCGTCTACTGAGCCCGCGCTTTGACCGAGCCGACGAACTCCGCCCAGGCGTCGACGCCGAAGAGGAGGGTGCCGTGGGTGGGGTTCTTGCTGTCGCGGACGGGGACGAGAGTGGGGAGGTTGGGGGCGACTTCGAGGCAGGCGCCGCCCTCCTGGTTGCTGTAGCTGCTCTTGCGCCACGTCACCTGGGTCAAGTCGATGGCTCGCACTGCGCTTCCTCCCACACCCGCCGGATGAACTCGCGCGATTCGTCCGGGGAAAAGGCCAGATCGCGCACCAGATCATAACGAAGCTGTAGCCGCTCAACCTCCTTGTTTTCCTCGATCCGTTCGGCCGTGAAGCCGGTCTCCACCCAGGCCACCGTACGGCCGTCCGCGCTACGCAGGAACACCGTGTCGGTGTTCGTCAGGGCATGCAGTCCAACGGACAGCGGAAGCACCTGGACAGTGACGTTATTGCGTTCCGACATGTGCAGCAGATGCTCCAGCTGCTCCCGCCACTCGGCGGAGTCCCGCATCGGCGTGCGCAGCACAGCCTCGGAAATGATCGTGCGGAAGCGTGGTGCATCCTCGCCGGTCAGCAGCTCACGACGCCCCATTCGGGCCTCGACCTGAACAGCGAGCTCGTCACCCTCCAGCCCGCCTGCTGCCAGAAACTCGCGGGCGTAGCCCGGGGTTTGGAGCAGACCGTGCAGGTTCGCGGAAGCGTAGTGCCACAGGCTTACCGCCCCTGCTTCCAACTCCATGTACGACCGGTACTTCTCCACGAACTGCGCCGGATCCCCAACTGCCAGCTCCCACAAGGCCAGCAGCATCCCCGGCGTCCCGTAGTACTGGTCCAGCGCCTCCACGATCTCCGGGCTGCCCAGGCTCCTGCCGCTCTCCATCTTCCCGAGCGTCGACGCGTCCCAGCCCAACTCCTCCGCCAACTCCCGCAGGCTCACCCCCTTCCCCGCCCTCAGTAACCGCAACTCCTCCGCGAACCGCGCCCTCGGTTCATGGCTTCGCCCCGTGACCACCCTCCGCTGCGGCACCGCACCCTCCTGCTGTGGAATTTGTGGAATTTGGACCGCCCGCTGTGGAACTTGCGGCCGTTGACGCTGCTTTCGCCTCCGCCGTGGGTCATCCTCGTAACACCCCACGAATGCACAGAGTAGTTCAATTGTCGCATTCTGTATGGAAGTTGCACAAAAAGGAGGAGGAGCCGATGGAAACCGGAGCGCTGCTGTACGACCCGGCCACGGACAAGGTCGGCGAGTACCAGGACAGGTCGGGCCCCTACGCCCTGCTGCGCCCCGTCGGCGGTGGGCGTGAATGGCAGGCCGACCCCGCCGCACTGCGACCGGCGACGGACCAGGAACGCCTCAGCGCCGGGGTCCGCGCCGCCAACTCCCGTGCGCGGACCGACGGTCCGTTCCTGGTCGCCGCCCCGCCCCGGCCCGTCGACGACTGCCTCACCTGCACGGAACTCGACGGCCTCCGCGCCAACGCCCGTACCGAACACGACTACAGCGCCGAGACCGACGCCAACGTCCTGCTCCGCAAACACCGCAGCGAGGCCCACCCCGCATGAACCGCCCCCAGCCCCATCAACTGATCCAGGTACTCCCGGTCCAGGCGGTCCCGCCCCCGCTCATGCCGGCCGTACGAGCGCCGGAACCCCCACCCGCCGCACCTCCACCAGCCGCACCCCCACCCGCACCACAGGCACCCCGTCGCCGTCGCCGGTTCCGCGCACCCCGCGCCCTCCGCGACGACGCCTTCTGGACCGGCGCGCTCACCGCGCTCTGCATCGGCGGTCTGCTGATGGCGATCATCGCGACGGCTTGATCCGCACGTACGCTCCCGCCCGCGCCGCCGCCACGGCGGCCTCGGCGGCCCGGTCCGCGGCGGCTTCGTCGAGGCGGTCGCCGGTGGTCAGGAGGCGGTAGTAGAGGGGGGCGGAGACGGCACGGACGACCTCGTGGACGTCGGTACCCTCGGGCAACTCGCCCCGGTCGACGGCCTGCTGGACGCAGGGTGCCCACTCCTCGACGCGGATGGCGTAGAAGCGGTGCAGCGCCTCGGCCGTCTTCGCCTCGCAGGTGGCGGCGGCGATCACCGCCTTGAACAGCGCTCCTTGCCGCGGGTCGGCCAGGGTGCGCTGCACCAGCCGGGCGTTGGCCTTGAGGTCACCGAGCAGCGAGCCGGTCTCGGTGCGCGGCAGTGACTGTTCGGCCATGTCCAGCAGCAGATCGGCGACCAAGCCGGTCACCGTTCCCCAGCGGCGGTAGACCGTCGTCTTGCCCACCTCGGCACGGCGCGCGACGTCGGCGAGGTCCAGGTGGGCAAAGCCGTGCTCCGCCAGGGCGTCCCCGGCCGCCCGCAGCACCGCCGTACGCACCCGTGCCGTACGCCCTCCAGGACGGACGGTCCCTGGATCCGCATCCTCAAAGCCCATAACGGGACTCCAGTTTCGTTAATCGCTCATGCCTGCTAGGTTGAGACCCACACTAACGGAACTCCAGAACCATTAGCCAAGTCGGACGGCAAGTGGGGCGGAGAGAGAGGAACAGCCATGGAATACAGGCGGCTGGGCGCATCCGGCCTCAAGGTCCCCGCACTGAGCTTCGGGGCCGGTACCTTCGGCGGCCAAGGGCCGCTGTTCGGTGCCTGGGGCACCACCGACGCACAGGAAGCACGCCGGCTCGTGGACATCTGCCTCGACGCCGGGATCACGATGTTCGACACCGCCGACGTCTATTCCGGCGGCGCCTCCGAGGAGGTGCTGGGCGAAGCGATCAAAGGCCGCAGGGACCAGGTGATCGTGTCCACCAAGACCAGCCTGCCCATGGGTGACGGTCCGGGCGATGCGGGCTCCTCCCGTTCGCGCCTGATCACCGCGTGCGAGGACGCCCTGCGCCGGCTCGGCACCGATCACATCGACCTGTTCCAGCTGCACGCCTTCGACGCCGGCACGCCGATCGAGGAGGTCCTGTCCGCACTCGACGACCTCGTACGAGCGGGGAAGGTCCGCTACCTCGGCATCTCCAACTTCTCCGGCTGGCAGGCGATGAAGTCCCTCTCGATCGCGGAGAAGTACGGGCACCCGCGCTATGCCGCACACCAGGTCTACTACTCCCTCGTCGGCCGCGACTACGAATGGGAGCTGATGCCCCTCGGGCTCGACCAGGGCCTCGGAGCCCTCGTCTGGAGCCCGCTCGGCTGGGGACGGCTCACCGGCAGGATCCGCCGCGGCCAACCGCTGCCGGCCGGCAGCCGACTGCACAGCACCGCGGACTACGGGCCGCCGGTCGAGGACGAACACCTCTACCGCGTGGTCGACACCCTCGACGAGATCGCTCAGGAGACCGGCAAGAGCATTCCGCAGATCGCCATCAACTGGCTGCTGCGGCGGCCGACCGTCTCCTCCGTCATCATCGGCGCCCGCAACGAGGAGCAGCTCCGCCAGAACCTCGGTGCCGTCGGCTGGACCCTCACGCCCGACCAGATGACGAAACTCGACGCGGCGAGCGCCAGAACAGCGCCCTACCCGTACTTCCCCTACCAGCGCCAGGAAGGCTTCGCCCGCCTCAACCCGCAGGTGGTGTAGGCCGCCACAGGCAGAACGGGTGCCCCGAGGGGTCCAGCAGGACCCGTACGTCCCCCTGCGGCTGGTGGGCGTGGAGCACGGCCCCCAGACCCACCGCCCGCTCGACCTCGCCCTCCAGGTCGTCGACCTCGATGTCCAGGTGCAGCATCATCTGCTGCTCGCCGGGGTTCCGGGTGGGCCACACGGGCGGGACGTACTCGGGCTCGGTCTGGAAGGAGAGGCCGGTGCCTCCGTCGGGCGGGCCGATGAGGACCCAGTCGGGTTCCTCGGCGCGGACGACGTAGCCGAGGAGGCGGAGGTAGAAGCCGGCCAGCTCGTGCGCGTCATACGCGTCGAGCACCACGGTGGACAGTCTCGTAGGCGACATGCCCGCCCTCTACCCACCAGCCCTACGGCCTGCGCTTCTTGCCGTCCAGCTCGTCCCACCACTCGTCGGACTTGGGGTCGCCGGACGGGTCGTCCCACCAGCGGTCGTCGGGGCCCCGGCGGTTGGCGACCATGGCGGCGACGGGCGGGATCACCATCGCGACCACGCACATGCCGACGGCCGCGGGCACCGACCAGATCCGCACGACTCCCCAGGCCAGGACGAAGAGTCCGATGCAGATGCCCATCATGACGAAGTAGGTGCGACGGCGGCGTGCCAGCATGTTTCCAGGGTAGGCCTGGGCACGCCAAAGGGCCGCCCCCAGGAAAAGGTGCGGCCCTTCGACAGTGAGTCGGCGGTCAGACCGCGATCGCCACCTCCGCCAGCCCGCCCGTCTGGGCGACGACCGTGCGGTCGGCGGTGGCGCCCGGAACGAGGGCGCGGACGGTCCAGGTGCCTTCGGCCGCGTAGAAGCGGAACTGGCCCGTGGCGGAGGTCGGGACCTCCGCGGTGAACTCGCCGGTCGAGTCCAGGAGACGGACGTAGCCCGTCACCGGCTCGCCGTTGCGCGTCACCTGGCCCTGGATGGTGGTCTCACCGGGCTTGATCGTCGAGGCGTCGGGGCCGCCGGCCTTCGCTCCACACATGTTTTCGTTTCCTTCAGGTCGCAGCGGTTTCGCGGGGGCTTACTTGTTGGCGCCGAGCTCGATCGGGACGCCGACCAGGGAGCCGTACTCGGTCCAGGAGCCGTCGTAGTTCTTGACGTTCTCGACACCGAGCAGCTCGTGCAGCACGAACCAGGTCAGGGCCGAGCGCTCGCCGATACGGCAGTACGCGATGGTGTCCTTGGCGAGGTCGACCTGCTCCTCGGCGTAGAGCTCCTTGAGCTCGTCGTCCGACTTGAAGGTGCCGTCGTCGTTGGCGTTCTTCGACCACGGGATGTTGCGGGCGGACGGGACGTGGCCCGGGCGCTGCGACTGCTCCTGCGGGAGGTGGGCCGGGGCGAGCAGCTTGCCGGAGAACTCGTCGGGCGACCGGACGTCGACCAGGTTCTGCGAGCCGATGGCCGCCACGACGTCGTCGCGGAAGGCGCGGATCGACTTGTTCTGCGGCTTGGCCTTGTAGTCGGTGGTGGCCCGGGTCGGGACCTCCTCGACCAGCTCGCGGGCGTCCAGCTCCCACTTCTTGCGGCCGCCGTCGAGCAGCTTGACGCTGTCGTGGCCGTACAGCTTGAAGTACCAGTAGGCGTACGAGGCGAACCAGTTGTTGTTGCCGCCGTAGAGGATCACCAGCGTGTCGTTGCCGATGCCCTTGGCCGAGAGGAGCTTCTCGAAGCCCTCCTGGTCGATGAAGTCACGGCGTACCGGGTCCTGGAGGTCCTTGGTCCAGTCGATCCGGATGGCGTTGCGGATGTGGTTCTTCTCGTACGCGGACGTGTCCTCGTCGACCTCGACGATGGCGATGTCCGCGTTGTCGAGGTTGGCCTCGACCCAGTCGGCGTCGACCAGGACGTCACTGCGGCTCATGCTGTTTCTCCTCCGGGGCAGTTACGGCGGTGCGGTGCGTGAGAGAGGGGTGCGCGCTCGCGCGGGTGCCCAGAGATCAAGGGCACGGGGGAAGACGGAAGCCTGCGCTTCCGCTCAGAAAGTGCGACAGAGCATGGCGGCGACGCGGCACAGGTCCACTGCCCGCCGCTTCGTGAGATCCGCCTGTTGCCTCATAGGGTCGATCGTAGGGACGGACAGCGGGACATGTCACCGGTGTGTCGTATTTTGAGACGCGATCGTCCGCGATGTGAGATCGGAGGGGTGGCGGCGGCCCCTTCACCGGGAATCCGCGCGCCCTTCGCCCTACTCACAACTGCCGTACGGACACTGCCGTCTCGCCCCTCGGACAGTCACCGTCCAAGTCACCGTCCACCGGGCCGCGTCCGGACCTCGTCCTACCCGGCCGGAGCCGTCCTACCCGGCCAGCCGGACGTTCGAACCCTTCACCTTGATCTCCACACCGTTCTTCGCGGCCTGCACACTGGCCAGCTTCACCCCGCCCGGCAGCTGGTCGATCGTCTGCTGGAAGTCGGTGATCGAGCGGATCCGGGAGTCGGCCAGGTCGACCACCAGCTTGGGCAGGTTGTCGGCGTGCACCTTCACGGTGTCGCCGTCGACGGTGACCGTGCTGAGCACCGGGTACGTCGTCTCCTGGCCGGCGACCGAGATCTTGACGTCGACCTTGATCTTGCCGTCGCCGCCGTCGGAGAGGTTGACGACCTGGGCCGTGACCCCGGTGAAGATGTCCGTCGGCTGGGACTTGGCGGCCTTGAGCAGCTGGTCGTAGGCGATGCTCGCGGAGCCGGTCGCGCTGGCCGCGGTCGCGGAGCTGTAGCCGTTGGAGAACTTGACGTCCTTCATGTCGGCCTTGAGGTCGTCGATCCGGATCGTGGAGGTGCCGCTGCCGGTCGTGTTCGCGGTGGTCGCCTGGTAGGTCTTGATGCCGAGCTCGACGTCGTCCAGCTCACCGGAGGCGACCTGGGTGAGGAAGGGGAAGCCCTTGATGGAGACGTCGGGGGCGGAGGCGAGGTTCTCGCTCGTCTGGACCTTGCCCGCCGCCTCGTCCTGCGCGAAGTAGACCGCGACCCGGTCCACGACCACGAACAGGACGCCCAGAATCACCACGACGGTCAGAAGTATTCGTAGCCCACGCATTTACGGTGTTCCCCCACCTGGCGGTCGTCGACGAAAGCGGTACAACGACCGGGTGGCCGCGAATCGCGAGCGTAGTCCCGCGAGATGCGTGCAGCAGGAAATTGTCGATCACCTGTGACACGCGGCGTGCTTACGCCAGCGCGCGCCCCAGTACGTAGACCGCCGGGGCCGCCGCGGCGAGCGGGAGGGCCACACCGGCCGTGAAGTGGACGAAGCGGGACGGGTAGTCGTAGCTCGCCACCCGGTGGCCGATCAGCGCGCAGCCGGCCACGACCGCGCCGAGCAGCGCGCCCTTCGCACCGAAGCCGGTCATCCCGCCGACCGCGATGCCCGCGCCGGCGGCGGCGAGCAGGGAGACGACCACCGAGGCCACGGTCGGCAGCGGCAGCGCGCGGGCCAGGATCGCGACCGCGACGGCGGCCGCGCCCACGGTGACCGCGTCCGGGTCCGCCGCGAGGTGGCCGGTCGCGACGATGGCCAGGGCCGCCGAGGCGACCGTCGCCATCAGGCTGGTGATCCGGGTGTCCGGGTCGGCGTGCGAGCGCAGCTGCATGACGAGGGAGAGCAGGACCCAGACGCCGAGGGTGCCGAGGATCGCGGCGGGGCCGTTGTCCCGGCCGGCCGCCAGCAGCGCCACGTCCGCGACGAGCGCGCCCGCGAAGGCCAGCGCGATGCCCTGCCGGGCCGGCCACATCCCGTTCAGCCGGAACCAGCCGGCCGCCGTGACCGCCTGGAGCACGACCAACGGCACGACGAGGGCGTACGACCCGATCTGCGCGGTGACGGAGAGCAGGAGCGCCAGGAGGGCGGTGAGGCCGGCGGGCTGCATCCCGGGTTCGATGATCGGCGAGCGGCCTTCGAGCCGGGCCCGCTGGGCGTCGGTGATGCGGGCGTTCCCGGCGAGGGAGGGCGGGCCGTAGCCGACGACCGCCTCGGCCGCGGCGGGGGGAGCCGGGGGCGCCGTCACGGGAGCCTGCGCGTAGGAGTCGTAACTCGGCGTCGGGGCCTGGTAGTTCTGCGGCGGGAAGTACGCCAGGTCGGACGCGGAGGGTCTGGACTGCTGGACCTGGGTGTCCCAGGTCTGGCCCTGCCACTGCTGGGTGTACTGCTGCGCGGCCTGCGGGTCCTCGTACGCCTGCTGCTGCCCGGGCCAGGCCTGTGCCTGGTGCTGGGCCTGCTGCGGCTGTTGTTGCTGTTGCTGTTGCTGCTGGGCGTAGGGGTCGTAGCCCTCGCCATAGCCCTCGTACGGCTGGTTGCTCATCGCTTCGCTCATCCTCCTGCGAACGGCGGGAGCACCTCGACCGTGCCGCCCTCGGCCAGCCGTACCGTCTCATGCCCGCGGGTGCCCACGGGGTCACCGTCGACGAGGAAGGAGCATCGCAGCAGTACGCGGGCGAGTTCCCCGGGGTGTCGCTCGCGCACCTCGGCGAGGGCCTCGGCGAGGGTGGCCGCGTCGTACGGCTCCTCGGCGGTCCCGGCCGCGGCCTTCGCGGCGGCCCAGTAGCGCACCGTGACCTTTGGCATCCGCTTTCCTCAATCGATCGGGGGCTGCAACGGCCAGGCTAGCTTCCCTGTGCAGCGGCCCAGCGCCCGATGCGGGCCAGCAGGTCGGCGGTGGCCGCGTGTTCGGCGTGGCCCATGCCCGGCTCCAGCCAGAGTTCGCCGTGGTCACCGGCGGCTTCGGCCAGCATGCGGGGGTGGTCGAGGGGGAAGTAGCCGTCGATCTCGCCGTGCACGACGAGGAGCGGGGTGGGCGCGATGCGCGGGACGGCCTCCACCGGGGAGAGCGGGACCGGGTCCCAACCGCCGCGCTCGATCCGGGTCTTGAGGCCGAGGCGGCCCACCAGGCGCCCCTCGGGGCGGGTCACCAGCCAGTGCAGCTTCCGCATGGGGGCGGTGCCCCGGTAGTACCAGCGGGCCGGCGCACTCACCGAAACCACCGCGTCCGTGTGCGCTTCCGTGCGCCCCCTGCGCCCCTGACCGTCCGTATCACCCTCGGGGCCGTGGAGCGCCGCGTGCCGCAGCACCACGGAACCGCCCATCGAGAAGCCGACGGTGACCACGCGCGCGTGCCCCTGCTCGCGCGCCCAGGCGACCGCCGCGGCCAGATCGAGCACCTCGCGGTCGCCGACGGTGGAGCGTCCGCCGGACCTTCCGTGGCCCCGGAACGAGAACGTGACCACGGCCCCGTACTGGGCGAACGCCTCGACCACCCGACGTACGTGCGGCTTGTCCACGTCGCCCGTGAAACCGTGCGCGACGACGAACACCAGGTCACCGGAAGATGGCGCGGAGGCGTCGTATACGGCCGCCGCCGGGTCGTATACGGAATCGATCGTCACCCCGTCGTCGGTGTGCAGAAACGTCCGCAAAGGTGTGCGTCTGATCGTCTCAGAGTTCGGACGAACGGTGGATCGTGCCACATGACCTGCCGTACCAGCGCTCATGTGGGCTATTCTGCTCGACAGAGGACTCGGGCAGAGAAGCCCCCGGGTCCTTTTGTGCTTCCAGGAGCGTTGTATACGAAGCGGGACACCACGGGAAACCACAGGTGGCCGCAGGTCGTACAGGGCCCCCGGGACCGCAAACGCTGTGCCGCACGACACACGTCCTCGCAGGGACCGAGGAGGAACCAGACTTATGAGTTCTCTGCTGCTCCTGACCAACGCCCTCCAGCCGTCTACGGAGGTGCTTCCGGCCCTTGGCCTGCTGCTGCACAACGTGCGCGTGGCACCGGCGGAAGGCCCCGCTCTCGTCGACACCCCCGGTGCCGACGTCATCCTCATCGACGGCCGCCGGGATCTGCCTCAGGTGCGCAGCCTGTGTCAGCTCCTCCGCTCCACCGGACCGGGATGCCCGCTCATCCTCGTCGTCACCGAGGGCGGCCTCGCCGCCGTCACCGCCGACTGGGGCATCGACGACGTCCTGCTCGACACGGCCGGCCCGGCCGAGGTCGAGGCGCGACTGCGCCTGGCCATGGGCCGCCAGCAGATCGTCAACGACGACTCCCCCATGGAGATCCGCAACGGCGACCTCTCCGTGGACGAGGCGACGTACTCCGCCAAGCTCAAGGGCCGGGTCCTCGACCTGACCTTCAAGGAGTTCGAGCTCCTCAAGTACCTCGCCCAGCACCCGGGCCGCGTCTTCACGCGCGCCCAGCTGCTGCAGGAGGTCTGGGGCTACGACTACTTCGGCGGCACGCGCACGGTCGACGTCCACGTACGACGGCTGCGCGCGAAGCTCGGCCCCGAGCACGAGTCGCTGATCGGGACCGTCCGGAACGTCGGTTATCGATTCGTTACACCCGAGAAGGGCGACCGGGGCGGCGAGGAGGCGAAGCTCAAGGCGAGCGCCGCTCTCGCAGGTGCAAAGCCGGAGGATGCGGACGAGACGGCCGACTCGGCCGCCCTGGACGCGGCCGAGATCCCGGCACAGGCTTAGGCCCTGTCCGGGCAGGGCATCGCTTCCGCACAGCTACTCGTCGGTTCTCGTCGCTTCCGCACGGAGATGCTGTGCGGAAGCGACGAGAAGCTTCGAAACGCCCTGCCCAGAGCCGGTCAATCCGCGTAGACTCCGCGCGTGGCCAAGGTGACTCGGGATGATGTGGCGCGACTGGCGGGTACTTCGACCGCCGTTGTCAGCTATGTCATCAACAACGGACCCCGGCCGGTTGCCCCGGCCACGCGCGAGCGTGTCCTCGCCGCGATCAAGGAACTGGGGTACCGACCGGACCGGGTGGCCCAGGCCATGGCGTCGCGGCGTACGGACCTCATAGGCCTGATCGTGCCGGACGCGCGCCAGCCCTTCTTCGGGGAGATGGCGCACGCGGTCGAACAGGCCGCGTCCGAGCGCGGAAAGATGGTGCTGGTCGGCAACTCCGACTACGTCGCCGAGCGCGAGGTCCACTACCTGCGCGCCTTCCTCGGCATGCGCGTCTCCGGCCTGATCCTCGTCAGCCACGCGCTGAACGACCTCGCCGCCGCCGAGATCGAGGCCTGGGACGCCCGCGTGGTCCTCCTGCACGAACGCCCCGAGGCCATCGACGACGTAGCCGTCGTCACGGACGACCTCGGCGGCGCCCAGCTCGCCGTCCGCCACCTCCTGGAGCACGGCTACGACTACGTCGCCTGTATGGGCGGTACGGCGGAGACGCCGGCCGTCGGCGACCCGGTCTCCGACCACGTCGAGGGCTGGCGGCGCGCGATGACCGAGGCCGGGCTGCCGACCGAGGGACGGCTCTTCGAGGCGCCGTACAACCGCTACGACGCCTACCAGGTCGCCCTGGGGATCCTCTCCGGGCCCCGGCGGCCGCCCGCGATCTTCTGCTCCACCGACGACCAGGCGATCGGCCTGCTGCGCGCGGCCCGCGAGCTGCGGATCGACGTACCGCGCGAGCTCGGCGTGATCGGCTTCGACGACATCAAGGAAGCCGCCCTCGCCGATCCGCCGATGACGACGATCGCATCCGACCGTCCGGCGATGGCCAGGGCGGCCGTGGACCTAGTGCTCGACGACGGGCTGCGGGTGGCGGGCTCCCGTCGTGAGCGGCTGAAGGTGTTCCCCTCCCGCCTGGTGACCCGGCGGTCCTGCGGCTGCGAGGCCTGACCAGGACCGCCGTTCACAACCGCTCGCTCAGAACAGCAGGTTGTACTGGTTGTAGCCGGTACCCAGCTTGATCCGCGTCCCGAAGAGCGCCGTCGTCGCCTTGTTGGTGCCCGGGTACAGCCACAGCGTGCCGCCCGAGTCGCGGGTGACGACATCCGCGATGCCGTCTCCCGTGACGTCACCGTTGGCGACGTAGGACGTGAAGTTCCAGCCGGTACGGGCCTGGACGCGGGGCTTCCACGGTGTGTGCTCGGCCTGGGTGCCCGCGTAGAGGTACAGGACACCGGAGGAGTTGCGGACCAGGAGGTCGGCGCGGCCGTCGCCCGTCAGGTCGCCGTGGCCGAAGATCCTGACGTTCTTCCACGCCTTGTCGACGACCTTGACCCGGCCGTAGAACTGGCCGTTGCCCTTGCCCGGGTAGAGGTAGACCGAGCCGTCGGCGTCCACCGCGACCAGGTCGGGGCGGGCGTCACCGGTCAGGTCGCCGGGGATCGCGTACGACTTGTAGCCGCCCCACACCGAGCTGATCTCCATCCACGCGAACTCGCCCGTGGAGTGGTTCAGATAGTCGCGCCAGAGGTGGCCGTCCGACGTGTCGCGGACGATGAGGTCCTGGTAGTAGTCCCGGTCCAGGTCGGCCTGGAGGCCCCAACTGGCCGTCTGCCAGCCGCCGCCCAGGTAGGCGCGCTGCGCGAGCGAGGTGCCCTTGCTGTCCTGCTCGAACAGCCCGCCCGAGGGCGTACGGCCCACTATGTCGGCGCGGCCGTCGAAGGACAGGTCGGTGTCGTCGATGCGCGGCTGGGCGGCCCAGGCGTAGGAGCCGACCTTGGTGAAGACCGGGTAGGCGCCCTTGGCGGTGCAGCCGGCCACACCCCAGGAGACGATGCCGATGACCTTGTTGTCGACGATCACCGGACCGCCCGAGTCACCGTTGCAGGTGCTGACGGTGCCCTCGTCGGTGCCGGAGGCCGGGGTGCCCGCGCAGAACATCGAGCCCTCGACGAACTCGTCGTCCCCGAGGACCGTCTTCATCGCGCTGTCGCAGGTCGCGTCGTCGACGACCGGCAGCGTGGCCTTTTTCAGTTTCGCGGAGAGCTCGGTGCCGGTGCCGGAGGTCAGGCCCCAGCCGTAGACCGTGGCCTTCGCGCCCGGGGTGACGTACCCGAGGTCGTTCAGGTAAGCGAGCCGCATCCACTGCTGGTCCAGGGGGCGGTCCAGGGTGAGGACCGCGATGTCGTTCTGGGCCGTGGTGGTGTTGAAGCGCGGGTGGTTCCACTGGTGCAGGACACCCGTGACCGTGCCGGACGTGTCGTCGTAGAGACCGGTCGCACCGGCGAGCACGGCGCCGTTCTTGACCCAGTCCAGGCCCGCGACGCAGTGCGCGGCGGTGAGGACCTTGTTCGGGGCGACCAGGGCGCCGCCGCAGAAGTAGCCGTCGCCGGTCGTGTCGTCGTAGTAGGCGAGCTGGACCATCCACGGCGCGCTGGAGATCGTGGTCTCGGTGCCGCCGATGATGTACGGCGTCCTGGTCGCCGTCTTCTTCGCGGTCGCCTGGGTGCGGGCGGCGTCGAGGACGCGGGAGCGCAGTTCCTTGTCGGAGGCGGTGGGCCGCGGCAGCCCCACCTGGGCGGCGGCAGCGGCGGCGGAAGGCAGTCCGGGCGGGCCGTCGGCCGCGGTGGCGGGCTGCGCCGCGAGAACGCCGGCGCAGCTCAGCGCCAGCGCGAGGGCGGCGGCCGGGAACGCCGTGGTGGGGCGTCTCAGACGGCCGCGCAGGGCACGTATCACTCGGGACTCCTGGTGTGGGTGCGTAGTGGGCCCGAGAAGGGCGTACGACGCGACCACGCAGGGCCGACGACATGCTGTCCGCGATGCTTTCCGTCACGGCGCATGTACCGGCTCTGTTCGCGGAGCCCCCCTCCGGCCCGGAGATCGTAGGCCGCGCCTGTCACCGCGCACACGTGTCGCACAGGGGTCACACAAGTATTCGTCCGTCCCGTGCCGTGCCCTAACTCCCCCGCAACCTCCCGTTTCCCCGAGTTTCCGGGCCTCCGGCGTCTTTATATCGGGCATACGAGGTTCTGTCGGGCTTCTCAGCGGAGACTCAGGTACCTCTCATGATCGCGCGACAGGCTCTTTTCCATGACCGAGAGCTTCCGCCGCAGCGGCGAGTACGAGACCCCCCAGGGCGACCAGCCGCAGGCGTACCCCCAGCAGCAGCACGCCTCTTCCCCCGTGAACCCGGAGTGGCCGCCCCCGCCGGCCTACCAGCCGCAGCCGGCCCGGCAGGCGCAGCCCGCTCAGCCTTTTGAGCCCGCTCAGCAGCCGGTCACCGTCGAGCCGGGTACGACGGTGTGGCCGGGCGGTCAGACGCCCGCCCCCTCGCCCGCCCCGCAGGCCGCGTTCGGCGCGGACGGCTACGGCGGTTCCGGTGGCGGCGGTGGCGACACGGCTCTCCTCACCCCCGTCCAGGCGGAAGCACCCAAACCCAAGAAGCGGACCCGCGGCCCGATCGCGCTGCTCGCCGCCGTGGCGATCGTCGCCGCGGCCGTCGGCGGCGGTACCGCGTACGCCTTCCAGCAACTGACCGGCAAGGACACCGTCGCCACCACCAGCACCACCACGGCGGTCGTGCCCTCCAGCAAGCGGGGCGACGTCGCCACCATCGCCGCGACCGTCAGCCCGAGCGTGGTCGAGGTCGAGGCCACCCTCAGCAACGGCACCTCCACCGGCGCGGGCGTGATCATCACCAGCGACGGCCAGATCGTCACCAACAACCACGTCATCTCCGGCGCCACGTCCGTCAAGGTCAAGACGAGCAACGGCAAGTCGTACACCGCGAAGGTCGTCGGCACCGACAGCAAGAAGGACCTCGCGCTCCTCAAGCTGGAGAACGCCTCCGGCCTGACGGCGGCCACCCTCGGCAACTCCTCCGGCGTCCAGGTCGGCGACACGGTCGTCGCGATCGGCTCCCCCGAGGGCCTGACCGGCACGGTCACCAGCGGCATCGTCTCCGCCCTCAACCGTGACGTGACCGTCTCGACCGACGAGAGCCAGAGCCAGGGTTCCGGCGGCGGCAACGGCCAGTGGCCCTTCCAGTTCGGCGGCCAGCAGTTCAACGGCGACACCGGTTCGTCCACGACCACGTACAAGGCCATCCAGACCGACGCGTCCCTCAACCCCGGCAACTCCGGCGGTGCCCTGATCGACGCGAACGGCAACATCATCGGCATCAACTCCGCGATGTACTCGTCGAGTTCGGACTCCTCGTCCTCGTCGTCCGACGCCGGAAGCATCGGCATCGGCTTCGCCATCCCGATCAACACCGTCAAGGCGGACCTGGCTTCGCTGCGGGCGGGCGGTTCCGACAGCTGAGCACTGCTCTTCCAGCAACCAGTAGGGAGTACGTCATGATCAAGCAGGTTTCGCACACGGTGACCGACACCGGAGCGGCCGGTCTCGGCCTGGCCCTCGGGGTGGCGTACGAACTGCACGCGCCGGCGGCACGGGCACCGGAAGTGGCGCCCGCCCCGGAGCTGATGGGGCTCCGCACCAGCGCGGCCCACCCGCACCACCGGAAGGTGCCGCTGAACCGGCTCGCGACGATGCGGGCCTGATCTGCCACCGTACGAGACTGATCTCAGCCGGTTTCCCCCCCCCTCCTCTTTACGCGCCAGCCGGGAAACATGCGAGGCTGATTGCGACCGGCCGATCGTTGTCTCCCTGTCCCACCGCACCCGAGGAATCCAGCCCATGAGCCCCGCCGAAGGCGACCGTGACACCCAGCGCATCCTGATCGTCGACGACGAGCCTGCGGTGCGTGAAGCACTCCAGCGCAGTCTGGCCTTCGAGGGGTACGACACCGAGGTCGCCGTCGACGGCGCGGACGCGCTGGAGAAGGCGACCGCCTACCAGCCCGACCTGGTCGTCCTCGACATCCAGATGCCGCGCATGGACGGCCTGACGGCTGCCCGCCGGATGCGGGGCGCCGGGACGACCACCCCGATCCTGATGCTCACGGCCCGTGACACGGTCGGCGACCGTGTGACCGGGCTCGACGCGGGCGCCGACGACTACCTCGTCAAGCCCTTCGAACTCGACGAACTCTTCGCGCGGGTACGGGCGTTGTTGCGCCGCAGCTCGTACGCGGCGGCCGCGGCTGCCGGGCAGGCTCCCGAGGACGACTCCCTGACCTTCGCCGACCTCCGCATGGACCTCGCGACGCGCGAGGTGACGCGGAACGGCCGCCAGGTCGAACTGACCCGCACGGAATTCACTTTGTTGGAGATGTTCCTGGCGCACCCCCGCCAGGTCCTCACCCGCGAACAGATCCTGAAGGCGGTCTGGGGCTTCGACTTCGAGCCGTCCTCCAATTCCCTCGACGTGTACGTGATGTACCTGCGCCGCAAGACCGAGGCGGGGGGCGAGCCGCGGCTCGTGCACACGGTTCGGGGAGTGGGATATGTGCTGCGACAGGGTGGGGCGGAGTGAAGAAGGTCCTCGACCGGTTCCTGCACCGGTTCCGGACCCTGCCGATCCGGTCCCGACTGGCGATGCTGGTCGCGGCGGCGGTGGCGTTCGGGGTGGCGGCGGTTTCGGTTACTTGTTGGTTCATCGTGCAGGGGAAGTTGTACGAGCAGTTGAACGCCGACCTGGCGAGGTCGGCGATGAGGGGCCCTGATCAGAATCGGCAGGCGGTCCAGATCGCCCTCTTCAACTGCTCGACGACTCCGCAGGGCGGCAACAGTTTCGTCCGGAACGCCTACTCCCAGGTGGTCACGGAGAAGGGCAAGGTCTGCGTCCAGGGCGACTCCACGGGAGTGGTCAAGGTCACCCAGGCCGACAAGGACGAAATCAAGAAGGGGGACACGGACCGGGCCTACTTCCGCAACGGCACGGACACGGACGGCAACGAGGTACGCGTGATGACGCGCTTCGTGGCCCCCACCACCAACACCGCCTCTGGAGCTGCCGGACCCAATGTCGGACTCCTCGTCGCCGTCCCCCTCAAGAGCACTCAGGACACGCTCAACGAACTGGCCTTGATCCTCCTCCTCGTCTCCGGTGTCGGAGTGGTCGGCGCCGGTGCGGCCGGACTCGCGGTCGCCCGTGCCGGTCTCCGTCCCGTCGACAAGCTCACCGAGGCCGTCGAGCACGTGGCCCGCACCGAGGACCTGGCCGTCCGGATCCCCGTGGACGAGGACAGCGACGACGAGATCGCCCGCCTCTCCCGCTCGTTCAACTCGATGACGACGTCCCTCGCCAACTCCCGCGAGCTGCAACAGCAACTCATCGCGGACGCCGGTCACGAACTCCGCACCCCCCTCACCTCGCTCCGCACGAACGTCGAACTCCTCACCCGTAGCGAGGAGACCGGCCGCCCGATCCCCCCGGCGGACCGCAAGGCGTTGCTCGCCTCGGTGAAGGCGCAGATGAGCGAACTGGCCTCCCTGATCGGCGACTTGCAGGAACTGTCCCGTTCGGAGGGGCAGCGGGGCGAGCGCGTCCAGATCGTCTCGCTCCAGGACACCGTCGAGGCGGCCCTGCGCCGAGCCCGCCTGCGCGGCCCGGAGTTGACGATCACGGCGGACGTGCAGCCGTGGTTCGTCCAGTCGGAGCCGTCCGCCATGGAACGCGCGGTCGTCAACATCCTCGACAACGCGGTGAAGTTCAGCCCCGAGGGCGGCACGATCGAGGTCCAGCTCACGCGCGGTGTCCTCACGGTCCGCGACCACGGCCCCGGTATCCCGGAGGACGAGATCCCGCACGTCTTCGACCGCTTCTGGCGCTCCCCGAGCGCACGGGCGCTGCCCGGCTCGGGGTTGGGCCTGTCGATCGTGGCCCGCACGGTCCAACAGGCCGGCGGCGAGGTGACGTTGTCCCGCGCACCGGGGGGCGGCACGGTGGCGACCGTACGACTGCCGGGGGCGCCGACTCCGCCGCCGGAGGGCTCTGCCTCCCAGTAGACGAGTTGAAAAAGTGTGTCACTTCTGGTGGGAAGTGACACACTTTTCGGGAGAGGGGTCGTGGGAGGGGCGACGCGCTTCGCGCCCTACGGACCTTCTCGGCAGCGATCTTGTGAATGCCGCCGCGGATGTCAGGCGCCCCGTCGAACTCCTCATCGCTGAGGTCCAGACCGATCAGGTCCCGGACGACCTGCCGCTCGGCGGCTACTCGCTCCGCGATCTGTTCCAACGTCAGCTGCTCGGCGGCCAGTTGCTCGACGAGTTGCCTCAAGGTGAGGCCCCGGTCCTTTCCACGGAGTGGTGGTGCCGCGCATGAGCGCCACCAGCAGCACAAGCGGCGAACGCGCCGTGCGTTTCGCGCTCACCAGGGTGTCCGAGTCACTGGAGGACGTGATCCGCATCGCCGTCAGCCGGGGCGAGCGCATCCCGGATGCGGGACCCCGACCCCGCTCCTGACGTACACAGCCTCCTGCCTTACGCTCCTTCCCTGCTGACCGGGGGGAGGGCCCATGCACGGGGACGCGGACGGGAACGGGCGCGGGATCGAGCGGGAGTACCGCAGGTGGAGGAAGGCGTCTCGCGGGCGGGTCGTCTTCGCGTGGATCATCGCGGGGAACGGCGTGCTTCAGATGACGCGGCCCGACAGCATTCCGTTCCGGTACAAAGTGCTGATGCTGGCGCTCATCGCGGCACTGGCGGTCTGGGCCCTTCTCGCCACGCTGCGAGGTCTCACCTCCGTGGACGCCGACGGCGTCACCGTCCGCGGTGCCTTCCGCGTGCGCAGACGGGCCTGGCACGACATCTACGATCTGCGTGTCGAGGAGCGTTCGAAGCAGGCCCGCGCGGACGTCCGGTGGTGGACCTGGCTCTACGACAACGACGGCCGCCGGTTCCTCCTCCCCAACGTCGACGACTGGCAACTCCCGGACCTGCGGGCCGAGATCGACGATCTGCGTACCGTCGCCGCCGCACACCGCGGCATGACCTGGGAATCGCGACCCGAGGTCGAGGCCAGGATCAGGCTGCGCGCGGGGCATCGCAAGGCACAGGAACGGGCTATCACCTGGGCTGTGCTCGCCTGCTTCGCCGGCGGCATGTATCTCATCTGGGAGGTGGGCACCGGCGGCGAACCCCACCCCTTCCTCCTGCTCCTCTGCGCTCCTCTCGCCGTTTACGCCCTCCTCCTCGCGTTCCTCCGCCGGCTCGCGTCCCGACGAGCCCCAGCCCACACATAGCCCTCTGCCAGCCCCGCCACAGTCACCCGTCACACCGTGTTCGAATGGCGGAGGCGCGGAAGATTCTGCTGGCCGATGACGACGCGGACGTGCGGGAAGGGATCGGGCGGCTGCTCAGGTTCGAGGGGTACGAGACCGTCCTCGCGGAGGACGGACGTACCGCCCTCGATCTGCTCGGCGCCGCGCCCGACCTCGTGCTGATGGACGTCACCATGCCCGAGTTGGACGGGCTTGCAGCGACCCGGCGCATCCGCGCCTCCGGGTCCACCGTGCCGATCCTGATGCTCACCGGGCGGACCGCCGTCGGCGACCGGATCGTCGCCCTCGACAACGGCGCCGACGACTACCTCAGCAAACCGTTCGCGGTGGACGAACTGCTGGCGCGGGTACGGGCGTTGCTGCGGAGGAGCGGGCGGCGGGCGGTCGATGAGCCGCCGCCCGTTCCCGAGCTGGAACAGCTCGTCTTCCACGATCTCGTCATGGACCCGCGCACCCGTACCGTCACCCGTGGCGGCCGGCCGCTCGAACTCACCCGGACCGAGTTCCTGCTGCTGGAGTACCTGCTCCACCATCCGGGCACCGTGCTCACCCGGTCCCGGCTGCACCGGCACGTGTGGGGCTTCGACTTCGAGCCCGCGTCCAACACCCTCGACGTCTACGTCATGTATCTGCGCCGGAAACTGGAGAGCCGCGGCGAACCGCGGCTCATCCACACCGTGCGGGGGCTGGGGTACAGCCTCCGGGCAACTCCCTCCAGGTGATCCCTACTTGAGGGGGAGCCTCAGGATCATCGTCTCGTCCGGTGCCTGCGGCGGGACCGGGCGCAGTATCATCGTGTCCTCCGCACGGTGCCGTCCCGTGCCGTGTCCCGTGATCGCCATCTCCGGCAGCGGGCCCGCAAGTCGCGCGTACGCGCCGCCCCTTGACACCAACTCCGCGTGCGTTCCCGTCTCCACCAGGCGTCCGCCCTCCACGACCAGGATGCGGTCGGCGTCGGGGGCGAGGCTCAGGTCGTGGGTGATCATGATGGTCGTACGGCCGGACATCAGGCGGCGCAGGGGCTGGATCACCTGGCGGGCGGCCACCGAGTCGAGGCCGGCCGTCGGTTCGTCCAGGACCAGGACCGGGGCCTGGCGCAACATCGCGCGGGCGATGGCGATCCGCTGGAGCTGGCCGCCGGAGAGTGCCGCCGTGCCGGGGGCGATCCCCGTGTCGTAGGCCTGGGGAAGGGCCGTGATGAAGTCGTGGGCCGCCGCCGCCCGCGCCGCCCGCTCGATCTCCTCGTCCGTCGCGCCCGGCCTGCCGCACTCGATGTTCTCGCGGATCGTGCCGTTGAGGATCAGGGTCTGCTGGGGCAGCAACGCCACGTTCTCGCGCAGGAATTCGAGCGGTACGTCACGGAGGGGGACGCCGTCCAGGCAGATCACGCCCTCGGAGGGGTCGTAGAAGCGGGTCAGCAACTTCGACAGGGTCGACTTGCCCGCGCCGCTCTCGCCCGTGACGATCACCAGCTCTCCCGGGTCCGCCCTGAAGGTGACGTTGTCGACCGTGTCGCGGGCCGCGCCGGGGTAGCGGAAGGTCACGCCGTGGAAGCTGACCCAGCCGTGGACGGGCCAGGCGGGGACGGGTTCGCGGGGGTCGCCGACGGACGGGGTGGCGTCCAGGATCTCGTTGATGCGGGCGGCGCCCGCGGTCGCTGCCGTGAGGGTGAGGCCGAGCTGGCCGAGGTTGCGGACCGGGGGGTAGAGGTAGCCGATGAAGGCGGCGAAGGCGAGGAGCGCGCCGAGGGTCATGCGGTCGGCGGAGATCTCCCACACGCCCAGGCCGATGACGGCGAGGACGCAGAGGGTCTCGACCACCTCCACGAACTGCTCGTACATCTCGCTCAGGCGGGCGCCCCGCACCGACGCCTTCATCCACGCGCGGGCCTCGATGTCGAGGCGCTTCTCCTCGTCCCGGCGGCGGTTGTACGCCTGGGTCAACACCACGTTGCCGAGGGACTCCTCGACCACCGAGGTGATCGCGCCGTCCGCTACCCGCTCGTCCTGCGAGGCCTGCTTGATACGGCCGGAGAAGCGGCGGGCGGCCAACAGGAACAAGGGCGCCAGGACGAACGTGGCCAGGGCCAGGTCCCAGCGGAGGTACAGGGCCGCGCAAGCGTAGAAGACCGCGGAGAAGGCTGCCGAGATGGTGCCGACCACGCCGGACACGACCATCTGCTCGATGGCCTCGACGTCTCCGGTGAGGCGTTCGACCAGGTCGCCCCGGCGGTGCTTCTGGAAGAAGTGGGGCGGGAGGTCCTGGACGTGGCGGAAGACGTTCGCGCGCAGGCGCAGGACGAAGCGTTCGGCGGTCCAGGTGGCGAGGGAGTTGCCGAAGTAGCCGACGAGCGCGCCGAGTACGGCGACGCCGAGCCAGGCGGCGGCCGGGCCCCAGAACGCGGACAGCGAACCGGCCTTGAGGGCGTTGTCGGTGAGCTCCGCGAAGAGCAGGATCGCGGCGGTCTCGGCGAGCGCCGACACGATGACGCACGTGATGATCACCGCGAGCCACTTGCGGTCACCGCGGGTCAGCGGCCAGAAACGGCGGAAGGCCTCACGGGCTTCCCTCATGGTCAACAACTCCCTTCGGACTACGGATTGCGGCCTGGACGTGGCCGAGGCGGGGCCACCGGAGCGAGCGAACTCGCTAACCGGCGGCCCCGCCTCACTGGGTACTGGCTCAGCCCTTGTGCCCGACGGGGCGCTTCGGCGCGGGCTTCTTGGGCGCGGGCTTCTTGGGGGCCGGGGCGGGCTTGCGGTGCTTCTTGACGGGGACGATCTTGTGGAAGCTCATGACGGGTTCCCTCTCTGGAGGTTCGGCCCTGCGGCCGGGTGGGGGGTGATGCGGGTCTTCTTCTGCGGCTCGTCGGACTGCTTACTTGTGCCCGACCGGACGCTTCGGCGCCGGCTTCTTCGGCGCGGGCTTCTTCGGAGCCGGGGCCGGCTTGCGGTGCTTCTTGACCGGGACGATCTTGTGGAAGCTCATGACGGGTTCCCTCTCTGGTACGTCTTTCGCGGTGTCTGCTGCGGTTCTGCAACAGTTCCTCAACCGATCTGCTGCAACCGCCTTTGAATTACGCCTGTAAATTCTTTGTCAGCCTTTGTCGGCGACCGGGCGACGCTTCGGGGCGGGCTTCTTCGGGGCCGGCTTCTTGGCTCCCGGAGCGGGCTTGCAGGACTTCTTGACGGGGTGGATCCTGTTGAAACTCATGATTAATTCCCTCCCTGTTACGACGTCTTATAAGTTGTTTACTTGTGGCCGACCGGGCGGCGCTTCGGGGCCGGAGCAGGCTTCTTCGGGGCCTTCTTGGGGGCCGGGGCGGGCTTGTGGTGCTTCTTGACGGGGACGATCTTGTGGAAGCTCATAGTGCTCTCCTTTGTCTTGTGTTGCCTCTGTCGTTTGCGCTGTTCGCTTTCGACATGGAAAACACTACTGGACTTCCGGCGCAGGAAAAGCGATTTTCGCTTAGACCTTCCTGTGCGATTGCCATGGATGATTCTTATGGAATTCGCGGAACTGAACCCGCCCTTACACAGAATTTAGAACGGCCCAGGCCTCGGGAAAACGGAAGGGGCCCGGCGCCGACCTGCGGCACCGGGCCCCCTGAGCAGGGAGAAACTGCTGACTGCTACTGCACCACCGTGATCCGGTTCGCCGCCGGAGGCGTGAGCGGGCTCGCCGCCGACGAGTGGGCGGTCAGGTACTGCGCGAGCGCGGAGAGGTCGTCCTTGCCGACCAGGTCACCGGTGCCCTGCCCCAGCGTCGGGAAGCCGTCACCGCCACCCGCGAGGAAGCTGTTCGTCGCGACGCGGTAGGTGGCCGCCGGGTCGATCGCCGCGCCGTTCAGGCGGATCGAGTCCGTCACCACGCGGTCCGCGCCGGTCTTCGTCAGGTCCAGCGTGTAGGTGAGTCCGGACGAGGGCTGGAGGATCTTCGGCGCCGCCGCGTTCGTGCCGCTCACCTGTTCCTTGAGCGCCTGGACGACCTGCGCGCCGGTGAAGTCCTGGAGGTTCACGGTGTTCGCGAACGGCTGCACCGTGAAGCCCTCGGCGTACGTCACCACGCCGTCGCCCTCGGCGCCGGAGGCCTTGAACGTCAGGCCCGCCCGCACCCCGCCCGGGTTCATCAGCGCGAGGTCGGTCTCCGGGTCCAGCTCCTTGCCGTAGGCGAGCTGGGCGTCGGCGATGAGGTCGCCCATCGGGGACTCGGTGCCGGTGTTGTTGACGTCGGCGGAGATGTAGCCGATCGCGCGGTTGCCGATGGGGGCGGCGAGGGTGTTCCACTTGCCGATCAGGGCGGTCATGTCGGCGGCCTTGGGCACGGTCCGGGTGACCACGTGGTTCGCGGACTTGACCGCCGTACGGGCGATGTCGCCGGTGACGCGGTCGTACGTCAGCGTGGTGTCCGTGTAGAGGCGGCCGAAGGACGCGGCCGAAGTGACCATACGGGGCTTGCCACTTGGGTCGTCGATCGTGCAGACGTAGGCGTTGTGGGTGTGGCCGGTGACGAGGGCGTCGACGGCCGGGGTGACGTTCTTCGCGATGTCGACGATCGGGCCGGAGATGCCGGAGCCGCTGCCGGAGGCGTCGCAGTCGTAGTTGTAGGAGGAGGAAGCGGGGAAGCCGCCCTCGTGGATCAGCGCGACGATCGACTTGACGCCCTGCTTCTGCAGCACCTTGGCGTACTTGTTGATCGTCTCGACCTCGTCCTTGAACTGCAGGCCCTTGACGCCGTCCGCGGAGACGATGCCCGGGGTGCCCTCCAGCGTGACGCCGATGAAACCGACCTTGACGCCGTTCTTCTTCCACACCCAGTACGGCTTGAGGATCGGCTTCTTCGTCTTCTCGTCGAGGACGTTGGCCGCGAGGTAGGGGAAGTCGGCGCCCTCGAACTTCTTGTCCGTGTAGCAGCCCTCGGTGGGGTGGCAGCCGCCGTTCTGGAGGCGGGCCAGCTCCTTGGCGCCCTCGTCGAACTCGTGGTTGCCGACCGAAGTGACGTCCAGGTCAAGCTTGTTGAGGGCCTCGATGGTCGGCTCGTCGTGGAACAGACCCGAGATCAGCGGGGAGGCGCCGACCATGTCACCGCCGGCCGCGGTGATCGAGTAGGGGTTGCCCTTGCGGGCCTCGCGCAGGTGGGTGGCGAGGTACTCGACGCCGCCCGCGTCGATCGTCTTCGTCGTGCCGTCCGCCTGGAGTTCGGTGACCCGGCCGGAAGAACCGGACGGGGGCTCCAGGTTGCCGTGCAGGTCGTTGAAGGAGAGGAGCTGTACGTCCTGGTAGCGGCTGGGCTTGTGCCCGTAGTCGCCGCCAGGGTTTCCGTGCGCGTCGGCGGGCAGCGCGGCGGCCAGCGCACCGACGGTGGCCAGGCTCGCGGCGGCGGCGAGCAGGCCGACGACACGGCGTCTGCGCGGGCGGTACGGCTGGGAAGTGGCTGGCATGAGCCCCCCTGTGAGTCGGCTGAGAAGTCACCACGTTCCGGCGCAGCCTAGGGTCAACGCGCGTAGCGTGACAGGGGGTTCTTGGTTACATCCTGGTTTCTTCTTTGCCGCCACTTTGCTGCCGGGTCCGCTTACCCTGAGGCCATGACCAGCGACGACACCGCACGGCCCGCGCCCATCTCCCGCTCCATCGAGACCTATTCCGAGCTCACCCCGGACCAGGCCGGGGCCGTCCTCGCGCTGATCGCCGAGGCCGCCAGGACCGACGGTCAGCCCGCGGTGTCCGAGCAGGGGCGGCTGCAACTGCGCGGCGGTGCGCGGCCGGGGGTCCAGCATCTGCTGCTGACCCTGGGCGAAGAGCTCGTCGGCTACGGGCAGTTGGAGGACACCGACCCGGTGGAGGCACCGGCCGCCGAGCTCGTCGTCCGCCCCTCGGAGCGGGGGCACGGACACGGGCGGGCGCTCGGCTCCGCGCTGCTGGCCGCTTCGGGCAAGCGGCTGCGGGTGTGGGCGCACGGCGGGCATCCCGCCGCGCGCCATCTGGCGCAGGTCCTCGGGCTCGCCCTCTTCCGCGAACTGCGCCAGCTGCGGCGGACGTTGGCGGATCTGGAGCTGCCCGAGCCGGTGCTTCCGGAGGGCGTGACCGTACGGACCTTCGTGCCCGGCGCCGACGACGCGGCCTGGCTCGCGGTCAACGCCGCCGCCTTCGCCCACCACCCCGAGCAGGGCTCCCTCACCCAGCGGGACCTGGACGACCGCAAGGGCGAGGCCTGGTTCGACCCCCGGGGCTTCTTCCTCGCCGAACGCGACGGCGAACTGATCGGCTTCCACTGGACGAAGGTCCACGCGGAGGAGCAGCGCGGCGAGGTCTACGTCGTCGGGGTCCTGCCGGGCGCGCAGGGCGGCGGGCTGGGCAAGGCCCTGACGACGATCGGCCTGCGGCACCTGGCCGCGCAGGGACTGCCGACGGCGATGCTGTACGTCGACGCGGACAACAAGGCGGCGGTGTCGGTGTACGAGCGGCTGGGGTTCACGACGTACGAGACGGACTTGATGTACCGGTCGGAGTCGTGAACGGCCGAGTCACGAGGGGCTCGGTCAGGAAGGGGTGAGCCTCAGCCGCCTGCGCCGCACCGGCTCCGGCCCGCAAGCCGTCCACACCAGCGCCGCCCCCGCCAGGACGAACGCCCAGTGCTGATGGCCCGTCGCCCACCACTTGTCCTTCGGCACGGCGAACAGGCCCCAGTTCGCGGGGAACAGCAGAGCCGCCGCCATGGATGTGGCGAGGAGGGCGATCGCGAGCCGCTGGCCCGGTTCCGCCTCGTCGGTGAGGCGGATCGCGGCGGCCGAGGCCGCGAGGGCCACGACCGCCGCGGCGGCCGCCTCCAGGGTGACGTCGCCGACCGGGGGCCGTGCCTGCGCCGGTATCAGCAGCACGACGGCGGTCCACCACAGCGCGGCGAGCGGGGCGACCAGTGCGGTGCGCAGGGCGGCCCGGAGCATACGACGGGTCGGGACCGCCACCGTCACCTGGCGGGCCGGGTCGTCCAGGAGGAACGTCAGGCCCAGGGCGAAGGCGAGCACGGCGCCGCGCAGCAGGAGCAGTGCCGACCGCGGGTCGAAGTCGACCGAGGTGAGGCGGGGCAGCGCGGCCAGCAGCAGCCCCGCCACGGCGCCCGCGCCGAGCGCCCGCCAGGGCAGGGCGCGCAGCACCGGGCGCGCCAACTGCCCCAACACTCCTGTGGTCACTCGCACTTGTCCGCCCCCGTCGGCGCCTTGACGCCGAGCAGCTCGGCCACCTTCGCCGTGGTCACCTTGGGTGCCGTCAGCTCCGCCCAGTGTGCCTTCACCTTGGGGGCGATCGTGGCCTTGCCGGCCGTGAGCAACTCCCTTACCACCGTGGTCTGTTCGGCCGTCATCGACATCGGGTAGGTCGGCGAGAGCACGATCGCCGAGCCGCTCACGCTGTCGTCGAGCCGGACCGCGCGCAGTTGGGTCAGCGGGTCGGACTGCCAGCCGAGCGCCATCCACATGATGGTGACCATGCGGCCGTCGCAGAGCGAATCGGACGCCTTCTCGCTGCCCATGACCAGCACGGAGGAGACCGCGGCGGCGAACTCCGGTACCCGGGGGCCGCCCCAGCGGGTGCCGACGGTCACCTGGTAGGGCACGGTGGACGGCTCGATGGCTCCGTCGCCGTCCATGCCGTAGCGGGCCTCGACGCGCTGCCGTACGAGCAGCTTCTCCTGGGCGGCGGTGCCGCCGGCCAGGGACTGGACGTGGTCGGCGACCTCGGCCCAGGTGCCGGTGCGGGGCCTCCACTCGGGGAACGCGCAGTACGTGGAGTTGCCGTGCCGGGCGCAGGACTGGACCTTGGCCGGGTTGAGGGTGGCCAGCACGCGGGCGTCGGTGGTGGCCTGGGACACCTTGCCGGCCTGGCCCACCGCGCCCCATGCGCCGAGGCCCACGGTCACGACGAGCGCGGCGGCGACGGTCTTCGTACGGCCGCCGTTGACCAGCACCGCCGCGAGGGCCAGGGTCAGCGCGAGTCCGAACAGGTAGAGGGCGTGCCAGGCGGCCGGGCGGCCCAGCAGGTCGGAGGGGAGCGTCTTGCTGCTCGCGTCACCGATGACCGGTACCAGCCACCGCGTCGCGCTGCCGTTGTCGTCGCCCGGGACCGCCCCGAGGAAGAGGGTCGAGAAGAACGCCAGCACCAGGAGCATCGGTGCCGCGAACGGCGACTTCACGACCCGGGCCAGCAGCACTCCGCCGGTTCCGGCGAGCAGCACCGTCAGCGGTCCGACGAGGAGTTCGCCCATCGAGCCGTGGCCGACCGAGCCGGGCGCGAGCACGCCCCAGGTGAACTGGGCGCCCACCAGCAGCGCGGTGAGCGCGGCGGCCGGTACGACGGACAGCACGAACGCGACGGTACGGCGCCAGGGTTCGAGGACGAGCACGTCGAAGTGCCGGTCGGTGTCCTGGCGTCGGGAGCGCAGCACGGCCTGGTTGGCGCAGAGCAGGACGGCCAGGGCGGGCAGCAGCGGGCCGGTCTGGGTGGCGCGGTCGACGTCCTGGAGGGCCGGGTAAGTGGTCCAGGCGTCGCGCATGGTCCAGCCGATCCAGGCGGCGTAGAGGACGAACATCAGCAACACGGGGAGGCGCAGGAGGAGTTTGCGGGCCTCGAAGAGGGCCAGCGCCAACACCGCTGCCCAGGACCGTCGTTGCTCGTCGGCGCGTTCGGCCGGGGGTGCCTTCTCCAGTACGGCGCTCATGCCGCCACCTCCGCGGCCATGCCGTCGAGGGTGATCAAGTAGCCGTCCTCCAGGGTCGGTTCGACGAGTTCCGCGCCGGGGGGCGGGTCGCCGACGTTGCGGAAGGCGCCGAGGCCGGTGCGCCAGCCGGCCATCGCGGCCGGGTCGCGTTCCGTGCCGCTCCACACCCGGCCGGCGGCCCGTGCGGTGAGTTCGGCCGGGGTGCCGTCGAAGCGGACGGTGCCGGCGGCCATCACGACGACGCGGTTGCAGAGCATCGCGACGTCCTCGGTCTGGTGGGTGGAGAGGAGGACCGTACGGCCCTCGCCCGCCCGGGCGATCAACTCCCGGAAGCGCATGCGCTGTTCGGGGTCGAGGCCGACGGTCGGCTCGTCGAGGACCAGGAAGCCCGGGTCGCCCACGAGGGCCGCCGCGAGCGCGACGCGCTGCCGCATTCCGCCGGACAGCTTCTTGATGCGCTTGCCGCGCACGTCGGAGAGGTCGACCTCCTCCAGCACCCGCCGCACCTCGCGGTGACGCCCCTCGCGGTCGGTGAGTTCCTTGAGGATCGCGACGTAGTCGACGAACTCGAAGGCGGTGAAGTCCGGGTGGAAGCCGGGTGTCTGCGGCAGATAGCCGAGGACGCGCCGCACCTCCTGGCGTCCGGCGGTGGTGCCCGGGTCGTGGCCGAGCACGGTGAAGGCGCCCGAGTCGGCGGGCAGCGCGGTGGCGAGCACCCTCAACAGGGTGGTCTTTCCTGCCCCGTTGGGGCCGAGCAGGCCCGTGACGCCCTCGCCGAGCCGCAGCGACACGTCGTCGAGGGCTTGCGTCGAGCCGTAGCGCAGGCTGAGCCCGGCCGCGGAGACGGTGGTGGTCATGTACGGAACTCCAGTCAGGGTTCGAGAGGTTCGGATGAGGGCCCGAGGGCCACGGAACGTGTGGGATTCGGACGAGGGGCCCGAAGGCGGCGGGCGGGGCACCGAGGCGGTCCCGGCCGCGCCGGAGAGTCCGGCGGTCGGCCCGGCCACCCGTCCGGCCGCCCCGGCACCGGCCGCGTCGCGGCCGTCGGACGGGCCGGGACGGCGAGTCGGGCAGGCCGGAATCCGGAATCAGACGAGGTCGCCGAAGGCGGTCGGACGCGTGTCGAAGCGGTCCCGGAGGAGATAGAGGAGCCCGGCCGCCAGGGCGGCCACCGTCGCGGCCACCCCCTGTCCGGCCGGGGTGAAGGGGGCGAGTGTTTCGGAGTGCCGTTCGTAGGCGGCCAGCAGGAACAGCACCCAGCCGCCGCCGACCAGGGACGGTGCGAGGACCGGACCGAGGCGGGGGGTCAGGGCCAGGCCCGTCGTGGTCAGGGCGAGGGCGGGCAGCAGCCAGCCGAGCGCGGCCAGGCCGTAGCCGGGCAGGGCCAGGGACGCCAGGAGGTTGAGGCCGAGGCCGGCGGCCAGGACGGCGACCGTGCGGATCATCAGGAGGCGGAAGCCGTGCAGCGGGGCCACGACGGTCATCTCGTACGTCGGGTCGAACTTCGGCCCGAAGGACAGCGCCACCCCCGCGAGCGGCAGCAACGGGGCAAGACCGAGGAAGAGGGTCGGGGACTGGGCGGTCTTCACCGCGTTGGTCGCCAGGACGGTCATCACCAGCAGCGCGACCACCGCGCCGAGCCACGAGCGGCGCAGCACCGGCGTCGCCGCCAGCAGCCGTGCCGTGTGGTCGGCGACCCCGATCCGCACGAGCAGCGACTCCATCAACCCCCTTTTGGGGGCGTCGAGTTCGGCGTCGATACGCTCCCAGCCCGCGTCGAGCGCGACGGGGTCCGTGACGGACGCCAACAGGGCCCGGCACTCGGCGCACTGGGCGATGTGGGTGTCGGCGGACCAGACCATGGGCGGTGCCAACTCGCCCCGCGCATAGGCGCGTACGTCGTCTTCGGCCACATGCCAGGTCATGCCAGCTCCTCCCGCAGTTGCTTACGGGCGCGCATGGCCCGTGTCTTGACCGTGCCGGCCGGGATGCCCAGCAGGACGGCCGCCTCCCGGGTGGTCAGCCCGTCGATCACGGTGGCCTGGAGGACCGCCCGCAGTTCGGGCGAGAGCCGGACCAGGGCGCCGGCGAGGTCCCCGTGCTCCACCCCCGCGAGCACGCGCTCCTCCGCCGACGCCTCGTCCCGGTGCCGCAGCCGCGCCAGCGCCTGCCGCAGCCGGCCGCGCGCCCCGTCGCCGCGCAGCACGTCGATCAGCCGCCGCGACCCGATCCGCCACAGCCATCCGGCCACGTCCCCGTCCTCGCGGTAGCGGGCACTGCCCCGCCACACCGCGAGGAACGTCTCCTGGACGACGTCGTCGACCATCCCGGCGTCGGCGCACCGGCCGCGCAGCCGCGCGGTCAGCCACGGCGCGTACCGCCGGTACAGCTCCTCGAACGCGCGCCGGTCGCCGTCCGCCGCGATGGCCCGCAGCAGCTCCCCGTCGCTTCCCGTATCGCTCACATCTCCTCATCGGACGAGCCCTGCCGACCGGTTCACGGATCGGCGCACAGATCTCTCTTGACTTTCTCAGCCCTCCTGCACCACCCTTTCACTACTCAATTAGTGAAAGGGTGGTGGAACCCCAGTGGTCGAGTACCGCATCGACCGGCACAGCGGCGTGGCCACCTATGTCCAGATCGTCCAGCAGACCAAGCAGGCGCTGCACCTGGGCATGCTGGAGCCCGGCGACAAGCTGCCGACGGCCCGCGAGGTCGTCGAGGCCACCGCCATCAACCCGAACACCGTCCTCAAGGCCTACCGCGAGCTGGAGCGCGAGGGACTGGTCGAGGCCCGCCGGGGCCTGGGCACCTTCGTCCGCAAGGGGCTGAGCACCACGCCCGCCGACTCGCCCCTGCGGCTGGAGCTCGACGACTGGGCCGAGCGGGCCCGCGCGGCCGGCCTGGGCCGGGACGACATCGCCGCGCTCTTCACCGCCGTACTCGAAAAGCACTTCCAAGGAGAACCTTCATGACAGGCACCGCCGCGATAGAGGCCGCCGCGCTCGGCAAGCGGTTCGGCCGGCGGGGAGGCTGGGCGTTGCGGGACTGCGCGTTCCGGCTGCCCGCCGGGCGCGTCTGCGCGGTCGTCGGCCCCAACGGCGCGGGCAAGTCCACGCTCCTCGCCCTGGCCGCCGGACTGCTGGCCCCCAGCGAGGGCGGGATCACCGTCCTCGGCGCACGTCCGGGCGCCGCCCGCGAGCGGGTCTCCTACGTCGCCCAGGACAAGCCCCTGTATCCGCAGCTCACGGTCGCCGAGACGCTGTGCATGGGCGCCGACCTCAACACCGACCGCTGGGACGCCTCCGTCGCCGAGCGGATCGTCGCGGACGGCGACCTCAACCCGAAGTCGGGCATCCGGGCCCTCTCCGGCGGCCAGCGCACCCGCGTCGCGCTCGCCCTCGCGCTGGCCAAGCGGCCCGAACTGCTGCTCCTGGACGAGCCGATGGCCGACCTGGACCCGTTGGCCCGGCACCAGATGATGGGCCTCCTCATGGCGCAGGCCGCCGAGTACGGCACCACGATCGTGATGTCCTCGCACGTGCTGGCCGAGCTGGAGGACTCCTGCGACCACCTGCTGCTGATCGACGGCGGCCAGGTCCGGATCGCCGGCGAGATCGACGAGCTGCTGGCCGCACACCGGCGCGTGTCCGCTCCGGCCGACACCGTCCTCGACGCGCACACGGTCGTCGAGTCCCGCACCACCGGCCGCCAGCTCACCGCCCTGATCCGCCCCTCGGCCCCGCTCGCCGCCGACTGGCAGACCGGCACGCCCACCCTGGAGGAGCTGGTCCTCTCCTACCTCCGCAACCCCCAGGCCCCCACCACCAGAACCCCGGAGACCGTCGCGTGACCGCCCTCGCCACACGGCCGACGGCCTCGCGCCCGGCCCCGCACCCTCTGGAGCGAGGGGTCTTTCCCGACCGTCCACGGGTCAGCAGGACGGCAGTCGGATCCACCCCCGGCCGCCACCAAGCACCCACCCACAACGCCCCGGAGACCGCCGCGTGACCGCCCTCGCCACACCGCCGGCGGCCTCGCGCCCGGCCCCGCAGCCTCCGGAGTGCGGGGTCTCCTCTGACCATTCACCGGCCAGGACGGCAGTCGGATCCACCCCCGGCCTCCACCAAGCACCCACCCACAACACCCGGGAGACCGCCGCATGACCGCCCTCGCCACACCGCCGGCGCTCGCCTCGCGTCCGGCCCGGTCGCCGCGTCTGCTGCGCTGGCTGATCCGGCTGCACCGACCGGCCCTGCTCTCCTGGATCGCCTTTGTGGTGGTCCTCGGCGGCCTGCTGCTGTGGGTGGGCGGCCCGCTCACCGACGCCTCGGCCGAGGCCTGGAAGCAGTACCGCGCCTGCGGGGCGGACGGCTGCTCCTACGACGTGAGCGCGATCGTCCGGTACAAGACCTGGTACAACTACACGACCATCGCCGTGGTCGCCGCCCCGTTCCTGGTCACCGCCTGGTCCGGTGCCGCGCTGGTCAGCCGCGAACTGGAAAGCGGCACCGCTCAGTTGGCCTGGACACAGGCGGTCTCCCCGGCCCGCTGGCTCACCGCGAAACTCGCCGTCCCGGCGGTGCTGATCACCGTGGGGTCCGGACTCCTCGCGGGACTGCACCACTGGGCCTGGTCGACCGGGCAGGGCCGCATCGACACCGCGAAGGACTGGCACGACCTCGGCACCTACGCCGCGAACGGCACGGCCACCACCGCGATGGCCCTGGCGGGCCTGGCGAGCGGCGTCTTCTGGGGGCTGTACAAGCGCAACTCCCCTGCCGCACTGGTCGGTTCACTGGCGAGCACCGGCCTCCTGTGGAGCCTCGTCGCCATCGCGACACCCCACCTCTGGCCCTCGGTCACCGAGACCAGCAGCCTGAAGCACAGCGTCCCGGCCGGCACCGGCATCATCGTCGACCAGGGCCTGGTCACCTCCACCGGCAGGCACCTCTCCGGCCACCTGTGCGGCAGCACCGACTACCAGCCCTGCCGGACCACCTACACGAAGCTCGACGCGGTCGGCTACTACAACGACTACCACCCCCAATCCCACTACTGGCCACTCCAGTCGACCTCGACCGCGATCATCCTCGCCGTCACCGCCGTCCTGACCGTGGCCGCCTTCCACCTCCTCAAGCGCCGCACCGGTTCGGCGCCCGCACGTAAGGCAGCCGCCGTATGACCGCCCTGGCCGCGAGCCCCGCCACCGTCCGACCACAGCGCGCCGTACTGCGGCTGCACCGGCCGGCGCTGATCGTCTGGGGCGCGTACGTGCTGCTGGCCGTGGGCGCGCTGCTGTGGGTGCACCTGGTCCGGGCGCCGTCCGCGCGCCGCCCCGTCGACCAGTACTTCGTCTTCACCGACGTCAACAACGTCATGAACTTCCTTGGCGAGGTGCTCAGTTACACCTCGGTGGCCGTCGCCGCCTGGGCCGGCGCGGCCCTGATCGGCCGCGAACTGGAGAACGGCACCGCCCGCCTCGCCTGGACCCAGTCCGTCACCCCGGCCCGCTGGCTCACCGCCCAACTCGCCGCCGCGGCAGTGCCGTTGACGGCGGGAGCCACCCTGCTGGGCCTGGTCCACGCCTGGGTCTGGACCGGTGACCAGGACGTCCTGGTCACCAACTGGTCCTACGACCGCGTCCTCGTCCCGTCCGGCCCGCTCGGCGTGGCCCTCGTCCTCCTCGCCCTGGCCGTCGGCACCCTCGCCGGAGTCGCCCTCGGCCGCGCGCTGCCCGCCCTGGCGGTGGCCGCCGCCGTCACCTGCGCGGCCCGCTACTTCTTCGGCCGCAAGTGGGACAACCTCTGGCCCGTCCGCCGCTACTGGCCGGTCCAGCTCAGCGCCACCGCCGCCCTGCTCCTGCTCGCCGCCCTCGCCCTCGTGGCCGCGTTCGCCCTGCTCGGCCGCCGTACGGACATCAAGGGAGCCGCCGTATGACCGCCCTGGCCACCGCCGCGACGGCCCACCCGAGACCGGCCCGCGCCGGGCGTGCCGTGCTGCGGCTGCACCGGCCGGCGCTGATCTTCTGGGTGATCTTCGTCGCCGTGGTCTCGGCGGCGCTCCTGTGGGCCTACGGCCCGCTCGGCGACGCGGCGCACTCGGCGTGGGAGCGGGAGTGCACCACGGACGACGTGTGCGAGTGGAGCGACGCCCTCACCGGCTACGACCTCGTCCATTCGGTCGGCGAGGCCCTGATCCACTTCGTGCCGGTCCTCGTCGCCCTCTGGGCGGGCGGGCTGCTGATCGGCCGCGAACTGGAGAGCGGGACCGCCCAGTTGGCCTGGACCCAGGCGGTCTCCCCGGCCCGCTGGCTCACCGCCAAGCTCACCCTCCCCGCCGTACTGCTCACCGCCGGCACCACCCTGCTCGTCCTGCTGCACCGCCTGCTGTTCGAGGCGGACCGGATCAAGGACAGCTGGACCTGGAACGACAGCGAGACCTTCTACGCCAACGGCACGATCGCGATCGCGTTCCCGCTGCTCGCCCTCGCCGTCGGCGCCCTCGCGGGCCTGATCGCGGGCCGGGCCGTACCCGGTCTCATCGGCGGCATCCTCGCCACGGCGAGCGCGACCACCCTCATCGGCCTGGCGGGCCCGCACCTCGTGCCGTGGCGGATCAGCGTCGGCGACCTGAAGGAGGGCTACGCGGCACCGGCCGACGTCATCCACGGCGGCGAAGGGGCCGTCACCTCCACCGGCGCCCACATCGCCGACCCCTGCGTCGGCGCCGGAAAGGCCTGCCCGGCCGCCCACGACATCGTCGGCTACTACAGCGAGTACCACCCCTCCTCCCAGTTCTGGGCCCTCCAGCTGACCCAGACCGCCCTGATCCTCACCGTCGCGGCCCTGGCCACGGCCACCGCCTTCACCCTGCTGCGCCGCCGCACGGCCTGACCGGATCCCCCCTCCCCTCGGCTCCCAGGCATCCGTTACGTTCGTTTCGGTGGCGTGGACGTCCGGGAGCCGCCCCCCGATATCCCGCACGCCATGTCGCCGTAACCAACGGTTCAGACGGGCTTGCGACGCTCGGTGAATGAAGCCCGTCGTGCCAGAGCCTTCGCCGCCTCCCGAGGTGAACGGGAGCAACGGGGCCGTCCTCCCGCTCCTTCCGGCGCTGTCCGACGCGCCCGTATCGCCGGTGGCGCGGAACAATGGGCACATGAGCAGCCAGCCCAACGCCCAGGCACAGGTCCAGCACGCGCAGCCCTCTGTGGGCTCCATAGCCGCCCACCGCCCGCACACCGTGTCGGCGGCGGTCTCCGATCTGGAACCCGACATCGACGCCGACCTCGACGAGTACGAGGAGTCGCCGTACGACGGGCCCCAGCTCCCGCAGGGCCGCTTCCTGGACCGGGAGCGGAGCTGGCTCGCGTTCAACGAGAGAGTCCTGGAGCTCGCCGAGGACCCGAACACCCCTCTTCTGGAGCGGGCGAACTTCCTCGCGATCTTCGCCAGCAACCTCGACGAGTTCTTCATGGTCCGGGTGGCCGGCCTCAAGCGCCGTATCGCCACCGGTGTCGCCACCCGCTCAGCGTCCGGCCTCCAGCCGCGCGAGGTGCTGGAGATGATCTGGGCCCGCTCGCGCGAGCTGATGGCCCGGCACGCCGCCTGCTACCACGAGGACATCGCGCCCGCGCTGGCGGAGGAGGGCATCCACCTGGTCCGCTGGAACGAGCTGACCGAGAAGGAGCAGGCCCGCCTCTTCACGCTCTTCCGGCACCAGATCTTCCCCGTGCTGACCCCGCTGGCCGTCGACCCCGCGCACCCCTTCCCGTACATCTCGGGCCTCTCGCTGAACCTCGCGGTCGTCGTCCGCAACCCGGTCACCGGCCACCGCCACTTCGCGCGCGTCAAGGTGCCCCCGCTGCTCTCCCGCTTCCTGGAGTCCTCGCCGGGCCGGTACGTCCCCCTGGAGGACGTCATCGCCGCCCACCTGGAGGAACTCTTCCCGGGCATGGAGATCCTGGAGCACCACGCGTTCCGGCTGACCCGCAACGAGGACCTCGAAGTCGAGGAGGACGACGCCGAGAACCTGCTCCAGGCGCTGGAGAAGGAACTCATGCGGCGCCGCTTCGGGCCTCCGGTGCGCCTGGAGGTCGAGGAGTCCATCGACCGCGAGGTGCTCGACCTGCTGGTGCGCGAGCTGAAGATCAGCGAGGCCGAGGTGTACCCGCTGCCGGGCCCGCTCGACCTCACCGGTCTCTTCCGCATCGGCTCGCTCGACCGGCCCGAGCTGAAGTACCCCAAGTTCATCGCGGGCACCCAGCGCGACCTCGCCGAGGTCGAGACCGCGTCCGCGCCCGACATCTTCGGCGCCCTGCGCAACCGGGACGTGCTGCTGCACCACCCGTACGACTCGTTCTCCACATCCGTGCAGCGGTTCCTGGAGCAGGCGGCCAACGACGACGACGTCCTCGCCATCAAGCAGACCCTGTACCGCACCTCGGGCGACTCCCCGATCGTGGACGCACTCATAGAGGCGGCCGAGGCCGGCAAGCAGGTCCTCGTCCTGGTCGAGATCAAGGCCCGCTTCGACGAGCACGCCAACATCAAGTGGGCGCGCAAGCTGGAGGAGGCGGGCTGCCATGTCGTCTACGGCCTGGTCGGCCTGAAGACCCACTGCAAGCTGTCGCTCGTGGTCCGCCAGGAGGGCGACACGCTCCGCCGCTACAGCCATGTCGGCACCGGCAACTACCACCCCAAGACGGCCCGCCTCTACGAGGACCTCGGTCTACTGACCGCGGACCCCCAGGTCGGCGCCGACCTCTCCGACCTCTTCAACCGGCTGTCCGGATACTCGCGCCGCGAGACCTACCGCCGTCTGCTGGTCGCCCCCAAGTCCCTGCGCGACGGCCTGATCGCCCGGATCAACAAGGAGGTCCAGCACCACCGTGCCGGACGCCCCGCGTTCATCCGCATCAAGGTCAACTCGATGGTGGACGAGGCGATCATCGACTCGCTCTACCGCGCGTCCCAGGCGGGCGTCCCGGTCGACGTGTGGGTGCGCGGCATCTGCGCGGTGCGCCCCGGCGTCCCCGGCCTGTCCGAGAACATCCGCGTACGGTCCATCCTCGGCCGCTTCCTGGAACACTCCCGCGTCTTCGTCTTCGGCAACGGCGGCGAACCCGAGGTGTGGATCGGCAGCGCCGACATGATGCACCGCAACCTCGACCGACGGATCGAGGCCCTCGTCAGGGTCACCGACCCGGCCCACCGCGCCACGATCAGCCGGCTCCTGGAGACCGGCATGTCGGACACCACTTCCTCCTGGCACCTGGGCCCGGACGGCGAGTGGACCCGGCACGCGACCGACGCGGAAGGCCAGCCCCTGCGCAACGTCCAGGAGATGCTCATAGACGCCCGGAGGCGCCGGCGTGGCACAGCAACACCTTGACCCGACGGATCCCACGGCCAGGGCCGTGACAGGTGACGCCCTCGCGGGCTACCTGCGCGGCCAGGCCACGGAGTTCCTCCGGGCACTGCGACTGCACCGGGAGACCGGCGGCGGCCAGAACGGCACGGAGGAGTCCGTCGACGCGGCGCGCGCCCTGCGCCACTCGGCCCGCCGCATAAGCGGCAGCCTGCACACCTTCCGGCCACTCCTGGACGCCGACTGGTCCGAGGCGATGCGCCCCGAACTGGCGTGGCTGTCGGGCACGTTGGCACTGGAGCACGCGTGCGCGGGGCGCCTGGAGCGGCTGCTGCTCGCCCTGCACCGGCTCTCCGGCTCGGCCGCGTTCCCCGCGCAGTCGGCGGCCTCGGCCGTGGGCGGCCGGGTCACCGGCGCGGGCCGGGGCGTCCCCGCACCCGCGAGCGGCCGCGGCACCGGACCGGCCGCACCGGCCACCGCCACCGCCGAGCGCGGCAACCTCACCGTGGGCGCGGCCAAGGCGGGCGCCCTCCTGGAGCGCCAGCTCACCCTGGCCCGGACCCGGGCCCACTCCAGCGCCCTCCAGGCCCTCGGCTCCTCCCGCTTCCACGCGGTCGCGGACAAGGTCGCCGTACTGGCCAGCGAGGTCCCCCTCACCCCGGCCGCCGCCACCGCAGACCTGCGCCCGCTGGCCGCCGCCGCCGGGGAGCGGCTGAACGACGCGGTCGCCGCGCTGCCCCTGGTCACCGCCGGGCACCCGTACAACGCGGAAGCCCTCATCCACGGCCTCTCCCCCGACCCGGCCCCGCACCCCCAGGACGGCCCCTGGCACCAGGTCCGCCTGCTGCTGCGCCTGCACCGCTACGCCGGGGAGGTCCTGCACGGGGACGACCCGCCGCTGGACGTACGCCTGCTGGCGGCCGGCCAGGCCCTCAATCTGCACCGGGACGCCTCGGAGGCCGCCGCCGCGGCGGCCTCGGCGGCCCGCACCCCGCGCATCGCCCCGGCGACCGCGTACGCGCTCGGAGTACTGCACGCCGACCAGCGCCACGAGGTGGAGGCGGCCCGCTTCGCGTTCCAGCAGTCGTGGCAGAAGCGGGCGGTGGGCACCCCCTGACGCCCCGCACCAACCCGCACGGAGGAGACGGTGAACCCTCAGTGACTTCCTCGACGAACGACACCGGCGTCCAGGCGGCCGGCTGCGTCCTGTGGCGGCACCGGTCCGCCGGGGACCTCGAACTGGCTCTGGTCCACCGGCCCAAGTGGGACGACTGGTCGTGGCCCAAGGGCAAGCTGAAGCGGGGCGAGACCTTCGAGGAGGCGGCCCGCCGCGAGGTACTGGAGGAGACCGGCCACACCTGCCGGCTGGGGACGAGGCTCCCCTCGGCCCGGTACGTCGACCACCAGGGGCGGCCCAAGGAGGTCCGCTACTGGGCGGCGGAGGCCACCGGCGGGACCTTCGAGCCCAACGACGAGGTCGACACGCTCGTCTGGGTCAGGCCGGACGAGGCCCACGAACGCCTCACCTACCGGCGGGACCGGGACCTGATCTCCCTCGCGCTCATGGCCGTCGGCACGGACGAGGACCCGCGTGACTAGACCGCGCCCAGGTCGACGAGTTCTCCGCTGTCCAGGAGCCGCGCGAGTGCCCGCGGCGCGCGCTTGAAATGGCAGTGGTCCCGCTGCGCGCGGCCGATCACCTGGTCCGGGTGTCCGAGCGCGCCCAGCACGTCCCAGTGCAGGCCCTGCGCCCAGACGTACCCCGGCTCCCCGTCGACGTCCATGTCCCGCTCGTCGAGCGGGGTGTCCGCGAGCGCGCAGGCGAGCCGGTAGCCGTCCACGGGGCCGGCGGCGAAGTCCAGGAACGCGGTGGGGTCGGCGTCCTCGGGTGTGCCGTCGGCGGCCTTGTCGTCCCGGTCCGGACAGGAGTCGTAGCGGTAGGCACGGGCCCCGTCCCGCCAGACCTCCAGCTCCAGCCGGTCGCCGTCGTACTGGAAGGCGGCCAGCACCGGAACGCCCAGCGCGCCGCCGACCGGACCGGCGACCGAGAAGACACCGTTGCCGTCGATGAACCGGTCCGGATGGACGAGACAGAAGCGCGGCCCGGCGGGCGCCGCGTAGGCGGCCGCGCAGACCTCGCGCAGGACGGGGGCCGCCCGGTCGAGCGGCAGGGGAATCAACAGCGAGCCGTACGTGGACATGGCCTCACCTCCGGGGACGGCGTGAACCTACGTGCCCGCGCCACCGCGGGACCAGCGGATTACGCCCGCCGTGCCGCGGGTGCCGCGCCTCCCGCCTCGCGTTACGTTGCGAGGAGGCAGCCGAAGCAGGGCCGTCACCCGACCGAGGGAACGCCCGCTCGTGGACGCGATTCCGGGCCCGCCGCACCTGGCATAGTCCGGAATCGGCTCGTGTCCTCGACGTGAGCGTTCCGTGACCTAACCGCACCGCCCACAGGGGTTCACCCTCCGTTCACTTATGCCCATAGGCGCCTTCACCTGTTCTGCCTAGTTTCGGCCTTACGCGATGCGAGCCGCGACCTGGGGGTCGCTACCCGCGTCACCCACGTCTTCGCACGCCGCCGGAATTCAGGACGGCGGCTCCTGGAAGGAACTCCCTCAAGTGAAGCTTCAGCGCATGAACCGGCGGGCCATCACCCTCGGTGCTCTCGCGGTCTCCGGCGCCCTGGCCCTCACGGCGTGCGGCTCGGACGACAACGGTGGCTCGTCGAACAGCAGCAGCTCGTCGACGACCAACGCCAGCTCGGCCATCTGCGGCGACGCGAAGAAGGGCCAGCAGCTGCTCGCCGACGGCTCGTCCGCGCAGAAGAACGCGATCGACGCATGGGTCAAGAACTTCAGCCAGACCTGTGGCGTCCAGATCAACTACAAGGGCGGCGGCTCCGGCGCCGGCGTCACCTCCTTCAACCAGGGTCAGCTGGCGTTCGCCGGTTCCGACTCCGCCCTGAAGCCCGACGAGGTCACCGCCTCGAAGAAGGTCTGCTCCGGCGGCCAGGGCATCGACCTCCCGATGGTCGGCGGCCCGATCGCGCTCGGCTACAACGTCCCGGGTGTCGACAACCTGGTCCTGGACGCCCCGACGCTCGCCAAGATCTTCGACAGCAAGATCACCAAGTGGAACGACGCGGCGATCAAGAAGCTGAACCCGTCCGCCACGCTGCCCGACCTCAAGATCCAGGCGTTCCACCGCTCGGACGAGTCCGGCACCACGGACAACTTCACCAAGTACCTGATCGCCGCCACCCCGGACAACTGGAAGTACTCCGGCGGCAAGGCCTGGCAGGCCAAGGGCGGGCAGTCCGCGGCCGGCTCCGCGGGTGTGGCCGCGGGCGTCAAGCAGACCTCCGGCGCCATCGGCTACTTCGAGCTCTCGTACGTCGCCGACGGCGTCAAGGCCGTCAGCATCAACACCGGCGCCTCGGCCCCGGTCGCGCCCAGCACCGACAGCGCCACCAAGGACATCGCCGCCGCCCAGGTCGTCGGCACCGGCAACGACCTGACACTGAAGCTGGACTACAACACCAAGGCCGAGGGCGCGTACCCGATCACCCTGGTGACGTACGAGATCATCTGCGACAAGGGCAACAAGGCCGACACGCTGCCCGCGACGAAGGCGTTCCTCTCCTACATCGCCAGCGAGGACGGCCAGAAGGTCCTCTCCACCATCGACTACGCGCCGATCCCCGACGCGATCATCGCCAAGGTGCGCAGCACCATCGCGAGCATCAGCTAGTCCGAGTGTGCGGCCGGGTCCCGTTCCAGGGGCCCGGCCGCACCGTCCGGTGCACCGCCGCCACGGACCGCACACCGCACGTGTGGACCCGCAGACCGGAGAACCCCGATGGAAATATCGACAAAGAACCCCGAAGAAGCACCCCCTCCCACCCCCGAGCCCTCCGCCGCGGTGCAGAAGCGCACCGCCCGAGGCGCCACCCGACCCGGTGACCGGATCTTCCTCGGTCTCTCCCGCGGGTCGGGCATCCTGCTGCTGGCGATCATGGCCGCCATCGCGGTCTTCCTCACCTACCGCGCCTCCCTCGCGATCAGCAAGGACCACGCGAACTTCCTCACCACCTTCGAGTGGAACACCAGCCTGGTCCCGCCGGAGTTCGGCATCGCCGTCCTGGCGTTCGGCACGGTGGTGTCCTCGATCATCGCCATGGTCATCGCGGTCCCGATCGCGGTCGCCATCGCCCTGTTCACCACGCACTACGCCCCGCGCAAGCTCCGCGGCCCGGTCTCCTACGTGATCGACCTGCTGGCCGCCGTACCGTCCATCGTGTACGGCCTGTGGGGCGCCCTGATCCTCGTACCGCACATGATCGGCCTCTTCGGCTGGCTGAACGACTACTTCGGCTGGACCGGGATCTTCTCCTGGGAGCAGGGCGCGCCCCGCTCGATGCTCACCGTCGGCATCCTGCTCGCGATCATGATCCTGCCGATCATCACCAACGTCAGCCGCGAGGTCTTCCGCCAGGCCCCGCAGATGATCGAGGAGGCGGCCCTCGCCCTCGGCGCCACCCGCTGGGAGGTCATCCGCATGGCGGTGCTCCCCTTCGGCCGCTCCGGCGTGATCTCCGCCTCGATGCTCGGCCTCGGCCGCGCGCTCGGCGAGACGATGGCCGTCGCCACCGTGCTCTCCCCGGACTTCATCATCCACGCCAGCCTGCTCAACCCGGGCGGCGGAACCTTCGCCCAGAACATCGCCAGCAAGTTCAGCGAGGCGACGCAGGACGGCCGGGACGCGCTCATCGCCTCCGGTCTGGTCCTGTTCCTCATCACCCTGCTGGTCAACGGCGCGGCCCGGCTCATCATCGCCCGCCGCGCGGAGTACTCGGGGGCCAACGCATGAGCAACGCAGCCGTAGTCGACAAGCCCGCGAGCACCCTCCAGGGCGCGACGCTCCCCAAGTGGTCGCCGTACGCGATCGCCGGCGGCTCCATCGTGCTGGCCGTCCTCATCGGTCTGGTCGGCGGCCTGGACAGCAAGATCCAGTGGGGCCTGATCGCGGCGATCCTCTTCGTCGTCGGCACCTACGTCATCGCGACCCGCGTCGAGGGCAGCCGCCAGGCCAAGGACCGCATCGCGACCAGCCTCGTCTGGGTCGCCTTCTTCCTCGCCGTCGTCCCGCTCGTCTCCCTCCTGTGGACGACGATCTCGCGCGGCGTGAAGGTCCTCAACATCTACTTCCTGACCCACTCGATGGGCGTGGTCGCCGACACCGAGCCCGGCGGCGGTATCTACCACGCCATCATCGGCAGCCTGGAGCAGGTCGCCCTCGCCACCCTGATCGGCGCCCCGATCGGTGTGCTCACCGCGATCTACCTCGTCGAGTACGGACAGGGCAGGCTCTCCAAGGCGATCACGTTCTTCGTCGACGTCATGACGGGCATCCCGTCGATCGTCGCGGGTCTGTTCATCCTGTCCCTCATGATCATGTGGGACATGCAGCCCTTCGGCTTCGCCGGCTCCTGCGCCCTGGCCATCCTGATGATGCCGGTCGTGGTCCGCTCCACCGAGGAGATGCTGAAGCTCGTCCCGAACGAGCTGCGCGAGGCCTCCCTCGCCCTCGGCATCCCGAAGTGGCGCACGATCCTGAAGGTCGTCCTCCCGACGGCTATCGGCGGCATCACCACCGGCATCATGCTGGCAGTGGCACGCATCGCCGGTGAGACCGCGCCGGTCCTGCTGCTGGTGTTCGGCAACCCGTTCATCAACAACGACCCGTTCCACGGGGCACAGGCGTCGCTGCCGCTGTACATCTACCAGCAGTTCGCGCAGAGCGCGGGTTCCGGTGCGGCCTACGACCGTGCCTGGGCCGCGTCCCTCACGCTGATCGCCTTCGTGATGATCCTCAACCTGGTGGCCCGCGGCATCGCCCGCTGGAAGGCCCCCAAGACCGGTCGCTGACGCGACCTACTCAGCGACCGATCTGAATCTCTGGAAGTGAAGCAGTCATGGCCAAGCGAATCGACGTAAGTGGGCTCACCGCCTACTACGGCTCCCACAAGGCGATCGAAGACATCTCGATGACGGTCGAGCCCCGCACGGTGACGGCCTTCATCGGCCCCTCCGGCTGCGGCAAGTCGACCTTCTTGCGCACGCTCAACCGTATGCACGAGGTCACCCCCGGCGGCCGGGTCGAGGGCAAGGTGCTCCTGGACGACGAGGACCTCTACGGCCACGCCATCGACCCGGTGTCCGTGCGCCGCGAGATCGGCATGGTCTTCCAGCGCCCGAACCCCTTCCCCACCATGTCGATCTTCGACAACGTGGCGGCGGGCCTGCGCCTGAACGGCTCGTACAAGAAGAGCGAACTGAGCGACGTCGTGGAGAAGTCGCTGAAGGGCGCGAACCTCTGGAACGAGGTCAAGGACCGCCTGAACAAGCCCGGTTCGGGCCTGTCCGGTGGTCAGCAGCAGCGTCTGTGCATCGCGCGCGCGATCGCGGTGGAGCCGAAGGTCCTGCTGATGGACGAGCCCTGCTCGGCCCTCGACCCCATCTCCACCCTCGCGATCGAGGACCTGATCGGCGAGCTGAAGGAACGCTTCACGATCGTCATCGTGACGCACAACATGCAGCAGGCGGCCCGTGTCTCGGACCGTACGGCCTTCTTCAACCTCTCGGCGGTCGGCCAGCCCGGCAAGCTCATCGAGATCGACGACACGGAGCGCATCTTCTCCAACCCGTCGGTCCAGGCCACGGAGGACTACATCTCGGGCCGCTTCGGCTAGACCCGGGCCACTCCTCTTCAAGAACCCCTCGCGGTGCTGCATGGCGGTGCCACCGCGAGGACGAAAAGGGCCCGCCCCTGGCTCCCGGGGGCGGGCCCGTTCGTTTTCTTCACCCACTCACCCTCCCGTTTACGGCCCACCTCTCGACGTACCGAGTCGGGTGGGTGGGCGGGAAACGGGGTTCCAGGGGGCGGAGCGCCCTGGTACGGCGCCCTACAGGAACGCCAGGTTCACGACCCAGAAGCTCGCGGCAGCGACCAGCGCAGCCGCCGGCATCGTGATGAACCACCCCAGCACGATGTTCTTGGCGACACCCCACCGCACCGCGTTCACCCGCTTCGTCGCCCCCACACCCATGATCGCCGAGGTGATGACATGCGTCGTGGAAACCGGCGCCTTGAAGAGATAGGCGGTCGTGAACATGATCGCCGCCCCCGTCGTCTCGGCGGCAAACCCCTGCGGCGGATCCAGCTCGATGATCTTCCGCCCCAGCGTCCGCATGATCCGCCAGCCGCCCGCGTACGTCCCCAGCGACAGCATCAGCGCGCAGACGATCTTCACCCACACCGGGATCGGATCGCCGTAGGTCGAGTGGCCCGAAATCACCAGGGCCATCACCACGACACCCATGGTCTTCTGCGCGTCCTGGAGCCCGTGCCCGAGGGCCATGCCCGCCGCGGAGACGGTCTGCGCGATCCGGAAGCCGCGCTTGGCCTTGTGCGGATTGGCCTTGCGGAAGATCCACATGATCGCCGTCATCACCAGATAACCGGCGACGAGACCGACCACCGGCGACACGAACATCGGCACGATGACCTTGTCGACGACCCCGTGCCAGATGACATCCGTACCGCCGGCCAGCGCGGCCCCCACCATCCCGCCGAACAGCGCGTGCGAGGACGAGGACGGCAGCCCGAAGTACCAGGTGACCAGGTTCCAGGTGATCGCACCGATCAGCGCGGCGAAGAGGATCCCCATCCCCTTCGACCCCTGGGGCGTCTCGATCAGCCCCTCACTCACCGTCTTGGCGACCCCGGAACCGAGAAACGCGCCGGCGAGATTCATGACCGCGGCCATCGCCAGCGCCGCGCGCGGAGTCAGCGCCCGTGTCGAGACGGACGTGGCGATGGCGTTCGCGGAGTCGTGAAAACCGTTCGTGTACGTGAAAAAGAGCGCGACCAGAATGGTCACGACCAGAGCGAAGGTGTCCATGAAGAGGTCAGGACTCCTTGACGGCGATGGTCTCCACCGTGTTCGCCACGTGCTCGAACGCGTCCGCCGCCTCCTCCAGCACATCCACGATCTGCTTGAGCTTGAGCACCTCGATGGCCTCGTACTTGCCGTTGAAGAGCATGGCCAGCAGCTTGCGGTGGATCTGGTCGGCCTGGTTCTCCAGCCGGTTGACCTCGATCCAGTACTCGGTGAGGTTGTCCATCGTGCGCAGGTTGGGCATGGCCTCGGCAGTGAGCTCCGCCGCCCGCGCCAGTACCTCGATCTGCTGCTCGACGCCCTTGGGCAGTTCCTCCACGTTGTAGAGGACGACCAGGTCGACGGCCTCCTCCATGAAGTCCATGATGTCGTCGAGGCAGGAAGCGAGGTTGTAGATGTCCTCGCGGTCGAAGGGCGTGATGAAGGAGGAGTTCAACTGGTGGAAGATCGCGTGCGTGGCATCGTCACCGGCATGTTCAGCGGCCCGCATACGCTCTGCGATCTCGGCCCGGCCGGCGGTGTCCGCCCCGAGCAGTTCCATGAGGAGTTTCGAGCCCGTGACGATGTTGTCCGCGGACGCGGCGAACATGTCGTAGAAGCTCGTCTCCCTGGGGGTCAGACGAAAGCGCACAAGGGGTCCTCGGGATGCATCGGTTTCGGTCAGGCTGATGCTAAGTGCATCATCCGGCCACGGCTAATGGGCCGTCCCCCAGTGTCGCCCATCAGGCACAGTGATCCGCACGGGGGCGTACCAAGGGCCCTATACCCAGCAAAGTTCGTTACGATATACCCACTAGGGGTATATGTCTGGAGGACGTGATGGACGCGACGGACGCGATGACGACCACTGGGGCCGACGCGGCGGCAGCGCCCTCCGGGCCGGCCCTCGAAGCGGCCCCGGGCCCGGTCACACACGGTTACCACAAGCAGAAGGACGAGCACCTCAAGCGGCTGCGCCGGATCGAGGGCCAGATCCGCGGACTGCAGCGCATGGTCGACGAGGACGTCTACTGCATCGACATACTCACCCAGGTGTCCGCCTCCACGAAGGCCCTGCAGTCGTTCGCGCTGCAGCTCCTGGAGGAACACCTGCGGCACTGCGTCGCCGACGCGGCCGTCAAGGGCGGCGAGGAGATCGACGCGAAGGTCGAAGAGGCGACGAAGGCGATCGCCCGGCTGCTCCGTACCTAACCGGGCCCGCCGGAGGTGTCGCGCTCCTCGGCCACTTTCAGCACCTCGTCGATGCTCTCCAGGCTGAGCCGGTCCTGGGCGGCCGAGGCCGCGATGATCAGGTCTCCGCACAGCTCGATCTCGGCGAGTGCCACGTGGTCCTGAACTGCCGTACCGCCGACCGGAGCCACGTGCGTCACCTCTTCTCTGCCGTCACCGACTTCCTAGAGTAGGGAGCGGTCTACACACCGCGCATGGCACGGACGGGCTAGTTCTCACAGGGACTCGTCACCGATCGGTTCAGGTCACTTCTCGGCGATCTGCCCGGCATAGATGTCCTTCGACGCCGGAAGCCGTACGTCCACGGAGGCCCCGAAGTCGTACAGCAACGTCGTCGAGGCGACCGCCACGGTGCTGCGGCGCTGCCCGTTGACGAAGCTGAACCGCTGCCGGACCTTGCGGACGCGCCCGTGGTCGTCGAGGTAGACGTCGAAGGGCACCCGGGCGGTGGCGAACCCTTTCGCCGCCGACCTCAGAGCCGCCTGGTTCCCCGCCGAAGCACTTCGCGCGGCGACGGAGAGATCGGCGACCCCCCGATAGTGACGCACGGAGGCCCCGGCCACCTCCGTCTTTCCCAGATACGTCGCCGCGGTGGTCCCGCGCAGCACCTCGGCGGCCGCGTACGGGTCGGTGGCCCCGCCGGTCACGAGGTTGCCGTCGGACAGCGTCCCGGTGTCGACCCGCACCCATTTGTCGGCGGGCACCCCGGCGCCCCGGTTCTTCATGAACAGGGCGCCGGGCGCGAGGAGTTCGGTGATCGGCCGGTGCTCACTGGCCCCGGCCGGGTCCTGCGGCAACTGCACTGTCAGCCGGCCGAGTCGGCGCCGGAAGTCGTAGCCGCCCGCGCCGCGGATGGTCACCCGGGTGCCGCCGGTGGCCATCTCCATGGACGTACGGGCCTGTGAACTCCCCGCCGCGACAAGGGTGTCGGCCGCGCGCCGCACCACCGCGACCGCGTCCCCGCCATCGCGGGCGTCCGCCGTCGCCGCCCCGTCGCCACCGCCGCACCCGGCACAGACCCCGACCACGAGCCCCGCCGCGACGACCGCCCCGCCGGTGCGCCTGCGCTGCCGCTCCTCCATCGCTGCCGTACCCCCGGTACGTCGTCACGGGCCCCCTGTCGTTCCGCCTAACGAGCGGGCAGGTGGCCCCGTCACGCGTATCCGGGCCGGGTACATGGACATGCGGCCGCCATACGAACCCTTTACGGAACCTCGGTAACGTTGTCGGAATGGCGCAGCAGGACGGCCTGGAGGCTCTCCCCGAACATCAGGAACACCACACGACACTCGTCGAGCAGGGGCCCTTCTGCTTCGGACGGTGCGTCTGCGGCTGGCGCGGACCGGCGAGACGGGCGAGAAGCCAGGCCAGAACGGACGCCGCGGGGCATCTGTCTGTTCCTAACCCGTGACATGAACGCGAGAACTTGTGGGGCGCCGGACGTATCTCACCTCACGGAATCCCCACAGGAGGCGAAATGGAACGGCGTACGTTCATAGGCGGCACGGCCGCGATAGCGGCGGTGGCCACGGCCGGGTGCAGCGGCAAGAGCGTGGGCATCGGCAGTGGTGACACGTCCACCGTCGCCAACACCTCCAAGACGACCGGCACCGGCAGACTGCCCGCCGCCGTGGCCAACTGGGCCGCTCTCGCCCGGGAGCTGGACGGCACCCTGGTGCGCCCCGGTGACGCCTCCTGGAAGACGGCCCACCAGCTCTACAACACCCGCTTCGACAACCTGAAGCCGGCCGCGGTGGCCTATGTCGCCAACGCCGACGACATCCGCTCCGTCCTCTCCTACGCCCGCGCCCACAGCATCAAGGTCGCGATCCGCAACGGCGGCCACTCCTACGCCGGCTGGTCCTCGGGCGACAACCGGCTGATCGTCGACGTGTCGAAGCTGAACAAGATCCGGGCGAGCGGTTCCAGCGCGGTCGTCGGCGCCGGCGCGAAACTGATCGACGTCTACCGGGGCCTCGCCGCGAAGGGCGTGACCATACCCGCCGGCTCCTGCCCCACGGTCGGCGTCTCCGGCCTCACCCTCGGCGGCGGCCACGGCGTGGTCTCCCGGGCGTACGGCCTGACCTGCGACAGCCTCACCCAGGCCACGCTGATCACCGCGGACGGCAAGCAGCTGATCGCCAACGCGAGCGAGAACAAGGAGCTGTTCTGGGCGCTGCGCGGCGCCGGCAACGGCAACTTCGGCGTCGTCACGGAGCTGCAGTTCAAGACGCACCCCGCGCCCCAGGCCGTATCGGGCTATCTGACCTGGCCGTCGTCGATGGCGGCGGCCGTGGTCAAGGCCTGGCAGGAGTGGGGCCCGGACCAGCCCGACGAGATCTGGTCCTCCTGCCACCTCTCGAACACCCCCGGCGGCATCCCCAAGGTCTCCGTCGCCGCCTTCTCCCTGGGCACCTACAACGAACTCCAGAACGCCGTCGACAGGCTGGCCCACCTCGTCGGCGGCAACGCGTCGAGCGTCTCGCTCAGGCGGCACACGTACGAGGAGTCGATGAACGCCTACGCGGGCTGCTCGTCGTTCTCGACGGACGCCCAGTGCCATCTGCCGGGTACGACCCCGGGCCGCAACCCGCAGGGCGCGCTGTCCAGGGAGACCTACACCGGCCGCTCCGACTTCTTCGACCGCTCGATCTCCGACGCGGGCATCCAGACGATGCTGGCGCAGATGCGGTCGGTCAGCGGCAACGGCGACATCGCGCTGACGGCCCTGGGCGGCGCGGTCAATCGGGTCTCCCCCACCGCGACGGCCTTCGTGCACCGCCGCTCCCGCATGCTGGCCCAGTACCTCGTCTCCTGGCCGGCCGGCACCGCGGGCACCGCCGCCCAGTCCTGGCTGACCCGCTTCCACACCGCGATGAAGCCGTACGCCTCCGGCGCGGCCTACCAGAACTACACCGACCCGACCCTCACGGACTGGCGCAAGGCGTACTACGGGGACGCGGCGACCCGGCTGACGACTTTGAAGAAGCAGTACGACCCGAACCACTTCTTCAGCTACCCGCAGGGGTTGTAGTTCTCGACGAGTGGTCCCGCCGGGCCGCTTACGCAGCCAAGTCCCGCTCCTCAGTCCCCGGAGCCTCCGTCCGAGCCCCCGGGATCACCGCGTCCCGGGCCAGCCGACGAGCGTCACCGGACCGAACCAGCCACGCCCCCCACCGCGAGCTCTCGACAGCCCTCAGCACCGGCGTGAGCACGGCCATCGCCGGCGGAGACAGAAGGAGGGCGACCGCCGTACCGAGCGCGAACCCGCCGATCACGTCGGTCGGATAGTGCACGCCCATGTAGACCCGGCAGAACCCCTCCACCAGCGCGAGCCCGATCCCCAGCAGCCCGAACCGCCGGTTCGCGACGAACAGCGCGACGCCCATCGCCATGGTGATCGTGGCGTGGTCACTCACGAAGGAGTAGTCGGTCTTCCCGGAGACGAGGACGTCGATGCCGGTGTGGTCGAGGAAGGGGCGGGGCCGCTCCACGAACCCGCGGATGGGCACGTTCACAAGAACGGCGATCGCCGCGGCCAGCGGTGTCCAGACGAGCGCCGCGACGGACTGGGCGGCGTCCTCGTCCGCGCGCCGCCGCACGGACCACCAGCAGCAGACCACGAGCAGCACCATGGCGACCAGCAGTCCGTACTCGCCGACGAACTCCACGATCCGGTCGAACCAGTGCGGCGCGTCCTTGGCGAGGCCATTGATGTCGTAGAGCAGATCGACGTCGGGGTTGGACCCGGATTCGGCGAGTACAGCCATGACGCTGCGGCTCCTTCGTCGTTGTTCCGGGCGCACCTCGCGTGCGCGTTACTCAACAGGAACGCACGGCCCCTCTTTGTACGTTCCACACTCCACCGAATGATCACGCAGACGTTATCGAAGAGAGACTCATCGCCCCAGCTCAGGGGGTGGGTTCACGCTCGGTTCACACCGTCGTGGGGAGCGCTTTCGCGCCATCTTCGGTGACTCTGGTGGCGCCGAAGTAATCAGGGGTGTCAATGGGGTCGAAACGGATCACAGCACCCGTCCTCGGCGCGTCGATCATGTATCCGCCGCCGACATAAATCCCCACATGCCGGATGGCGCGGGAATTGGTGAGGTCGTCCGAGAAGAACACCAGATCTCCCGGCAGCAATTCGGCCCGCTGCGGATGCGGTCCCGCGTTGTACTGGTCGTTCGCAACGCGCGGCAGTGTGATCCCGGCGCTCTCGAACGCGGCCTTGGTCAGCCCCGAGCAGTCGAAGCGCCCGCCCTGGTCGGCGGTGCCGTTCCCGCCCCACAGATAGGGGGTGCCGAGCTTGCTCTGGGCGTAGGTGATGGCGGTGGCGGCCTGCTGGGAGGGGTCGACCCGGCTGACCGGCGCGGCGAAGCTCTGCTCCAGGGACGTGATCGTCTTCACGTAGTTCCTGGTCTCGGCGTACGGCGGCACGCCCTGGTACTTGATGACGGCGTACGCACCCGCGTTGTACGAGGCCAGCATGTTCGCGCTCTGGTTGCCCGGTACGTCCTTCACATAGGAGGCGAGCTGGCAGTCGTAGGTCGCGGCCGACGGAATCGCGTCGTTCGGGTCCCATACGTTGCGGACGCCGTCGCCGTTGCCGTCGATGCCGTGCGTGGCCCAGGTCCCGGGGATGAACTGCGCTATCCCCTCGGCCTTCGCGGGGCTCTTCGCGTTCGGGTTGAAGCCGCTCTCCTGGTAGAGCTGGGCGGCGAGCAGTGCGGGGTTGAGAGCGGAGCAGAGGTTGCCCCACTTCTGCACGAGTGACGAATAGGCCGCCGGCACCGCGCCCTTGGCGAGCGAGACGCTGCCTCCGCCGGCTCCGTTGGCGAGGTTCCCGGCGACGAGGTACACCCCGACGACGAGCAGCATCACGAAGCTGAGCCCGAGCCCGGCCGCGACCCCACCGATCACCCATACTTTTCGCACGGCTCAACCCTCCCCCATGTCAGCCCTGTTCAAGGCCATTTCGGGGCAGGGTGGCGGCATTTCGCTGTGTTTCCGCCAGATGTGACGCGTATTCAGCGAGCGGGCCGGCCCGGGCGGCGACCTTTATTCCGGGTCGCTCGTGGCGTCCTTGTACAACTCGGCCGCTTCTTTCCCGAGCACGACACTGTAGGAGATATCGGGCGTCAGTCCGCCCTGTTCGTGTCCGCCGATGACGCCCACGACCTGCTGGTCGCCGTTCACCCAGGGGCTGCCGCTGGTACCGCCGGTGAAGCCCGGGCAGTCGATGCGCTGCTGGGTGGCGCTGTGCTGGGTCGGCTTGTTGGTGCAGCTGATGGGCTGGTCGGTGGCGGAGGGGTAGCCGGTGATGGTCACGGCGGTGGCCCCGGTGGCCATCCCGGTGGTGAACCGGTAGGCGCCGACCACGTCCTCGATGTTCTTACCATCCACCTCTGCGACCGTGGCGAAGCCGATGTCGCTGTCCTCGCCCTGCCCCTGGTTCCACCCGTCCGGCAGGTACCGCTGCACGACCTTCCACACCCCGTACGGCGCCCTGCCGTCCCGGTAACCGGGCACGAACACGTCACCGGGGTCGCCGTCCAGGCAGTGGGCGGCGCTGACGATGAGGTCGTGCCCCGCGCTGTGCACCACGGACGCGGTGCAGTGGTGACCGCCGGCCAGGCTGGTGGCGTGGTCCGACCCGAACAGGGCCCCGACACGCACGCTCTCTTTGTTCACCTCGGTCACGGTGGTCACGCCGAAGGGCCCCGGGCCGTCGTCCGCGGTCGCCACGGACGCCGAGGTCAGGGCCAGCGTCACCACGGTGACGAAGAGCGCGTACCGGCGGTTGCCCGCGAGGCGAGCGGAACGGGAGATGCGTGAGCTGAGCTTCATCGGCCCCCACTTTGTCCCACGAAGGTGAGAAAGGACGTCGACGTTTGCTGAGATTTCGCTGTGAACGGCTCGTGCATTGACTCGTTCGGCGCTTCGTTCGGCGGTCTGTCCACCGTACTGTCCTCCCGTCTCTTCTGCCCCCTGAGCGATACTCGATGCCGCCCCGGCTCCAGAAAGAGGAATCTCACGTGTCCGACTTCCCCCCCGGCCTCACCTGGGAACGCGCCGCCCCACCGGACGCCACCGGACCCGGCCCCTGGATAGAGATCGCCTTCGGTGAGGGGGACGACGGCGAGGCCCCGGTCTACATCCGCGAGACCAGCGACCCGGACAACGTGGTCACCACCAACCGCCGCAAGTGGGACGCCTTCGTACTGGGCGTCCAGGCAGGCGAGTTCGACCACTTCGTGGAGGGCGTGGAAGACGCGGGGGGTGCGAGGGGTGTGGAGGACGCGGGGGGTGCGGAAGACGCGGCGGACCCAACAGCCCCGGAAACCGGGCCACATGCATAGAAGCCGCGTCTTCGCCCTCCTGATCGACACCCCCGGTCCGGAGGCCGCCGCCGCTGCGGCCTTCTGGTCGGCGGCCCTCGGTACCCCCGCCGTACCGGTCCCCTCGGAGGAGCAGTTCATCAGCCTCCACGAGGCGATCCCCGGTCTGGTGACGGCCGTTCAGTCGATCGACGACACCAACCCGCGCTTCCACATCGACATCGAGACCGACGACGTGGAGGCGGAGACCGCCCGTCTGCTCGCGCTGGGCGCGACTCCGGTCTCCCGCTGGCTGGAGTGCCGCACTCTGCGCGCCCCCGGCGGCCACCTGCTGTGCGTCCTGCCGGTGCGCAGCGACCCGGAGGTCTTCGACGCCGGTGCGCGCAGCTGGAGTTGACCGGCCCGGTACCGCTCAGAACGTGGTCGTCATCCCGCCGTCCACCGCGATCGTCCGCCCCGTGACGAACGATGCCGTGTCGCCCGCCAGGAACACCACGATCCCCGCGATCTCGGCCGGCCGCCCCCAACGCCCCAGGGCGGTACGGCTCTTGAGCCACCGGCCCCACTCGGGGTCGTCCGCGAGACCGGCGTTGACCTCGGTCGCGAACGTCCCCGGAGCCACCGAGTTGACGGTCGTGCCGCTGGGGCCCAGGTCCGCGGCGAGTGCCCGGGTCAGCCCGTCGAGGCCTGCCTTGACCGTGGCGTAGGCGATGTCCCCGGCGCGGCCCGGCTGGCCCATGACGGAGGAGACGTTGATGATGCGGCCGGGGGTGCGCCGGGCGGCCGGGCCCTCGGCGTCGACGCCCTCGTCGAGCGCCTGTGGGCCTTCCTCTCCGCGCCGGAGCAACGCCCCATGGTGCGGCTGACGTACGAGGCCTTCCTGCTGTCCCTCGGTCACGATCCCGGCCCGTGGGCGGGCTTCGCCGGCGAGGCGGCCCGGGAGTGGCTCGACCTCCTCGCGCGCGCCCAGCCGCCCGGCACCCCGCCCGCCCTCGCACAGGCCCGGGCGACGCGGGCCCTGGCACTGGTCCGGGGCCTCCTGCTGGATCTCCCGGCCCGCGAGGAACCGGGACGGGTGCAGTCGGCGCTCACCCTCGGTACTCAAGAGCCGGTCCCCGCTACGCCACCGCCCCCACCTGGAACCGCACCCCGGTGAGCTCCTCCGAAGCCGTCCACAGCCGCCCGGCCGCCACCACGTCGCTCGCCTCGGCGCTGCGCCCGACCAGCGTCGGCGCCCCGCGCATCTCGCCCAGTCCGTTCGGCCCGACGTAGCTCGCGCCGGGCAGGTCCTGGGTCGCCGCGTAGAGCGTGGGCAGGGCACCGGCCTTGTCGTCCTGGGCCACGACCCTGTTGCCGACGGCCATCAGCGCGCGGCCGACCGGGTTCGCCGTGTGGCTCTGGAGGTTGGTCGCCGCCCAGCCGGGGTGGGCCGCCAGCGCGCGGACGCGGGAGCCCGACTCGGCCAGCCTGCGCTGGAGTTCGAGCGTGAACAGCAGGTTGGCCAGCTTGGACTGGGAGTAGGCGCGCTGTGGGCCGTAGATCCCGTCGAGGTTCAGGTTCTCGAAGTGGATGTAGCCGTCGCCCATCCTGTGCGCGCCGGAGGAGACGGTCACCACGCGGTCGGTGATGTGCGGGAGCAGCAGGTTCGTGAGGGCGAAGTGGCCCAGGTGGTTGGTGCCGAACTGGGTCTCGAAGCCGTCCCGGGTGCGCCCCTCGGGGAGCATCATCACGCCCGCGTTGTTGATGAGCAGGTCCAGCGGGCCGTCCCAGCCCGCGGCGAACTCCCGCACGGACGCCAGGTCCGCGAGGTCCAGCCGCCGCACCTCGGTGCTGCCGCCCGCCCGCGCCGCCGCGGCCCGCCCGCGCTCCGGGTCCCGTACGGCGAAGACGACGTGCGCGCCCGCGCGGGCCAGCTCGACGGCGGCGGCGAACCCGATACCGCTGTTGGCGCCGGTGACGACCGCCGTCCGGCCGGAGAGATCGGGGATCCGGCTCGCGTCCCACTTGGCCGCCTTGCCTGGGCCCTTGCCACTGATGGTCTTGTCCGTGGTGTCCATGCCTCCCAATGTAGGCAACGACTACAATGCTGTCAATGACAACAATGATGTCGGCGGCAACAATGCTGCCGTCGTCTACATCGGGATACGATGGTTCGCATGCCTGTACGCCCCTATCACCACGGAGACCTGCGCTCCGCCCTGCTCGCGAGCGCGGAGCGCACCCTGCTGGAGAAGGGCGTCGCGGCCCTGTCCCTGCGCGAGCTCGCCCGGGACATCGGGGTCAGCCACGCCGCTCCCGGCCGCCACTTCAAGGACAAGCAGGCCCTCGTCGACGCGCTGGCCCTCTCCGGCTTCGAGCGCATGGCGCAGGTGCTGAACGGCGCCGACGACGCACAGGCACCACTGGAGGACCGCCTCATCGCGCTGGCGAAGGCCTATGTGCACTTCGCCGCGTCCAACGCCGAGCTGCTCGAAGTCATGTACACCCGCAAGCACGACCCGGACGTCTCCGCGCAGCTGAGCGCGGCCGTGGAGAGCACGACGGTCCCGTTCGTGCGGATCATCTCCGACGCCCAGGAGCGCGGCGAGATCGTCGCCGGCGACTCCTGGACCGTCAGCCTGGTGGTCGGCGCCGCCCTGCACGGCACGGCCTCCTTCGCCGCCCAGGGCACCCTCACCCCGGAGGCCGCGGTCGCCGGCGTCCCGACCCTGATCCACCATCTGCTGAACGGGCTCAAGCCCCGCTGACAGGGCGCCGGTCGGCGCCGGTCAACGCGCGTCACGCTGTGGACTTTCCGTGGAGAGAGTCAAGCCCGGGCCATTGCCACGCCATCCCGGCGCCATTGATCAGCAATCCCCCAACCCCCTTGAGTAACGCGGAAGTCAGAGTTCCGGAATCCTCCTTGTTGTCACGTACTCAACAAGAGAAGGTCGTCACGGGCCGCCGCCCCCACCGGGAACCTCACCGGTGGATCCCCCACCCGCAGGCCTCTGCCCACCTCTCCCTGGAGGCTGTACGTTGCGTACGTCACCCCCCAACTCCCCCCACATACGCGGCAACTGGCGCAGAATCGGTTCTGCCGCCGCCGCGACCGCCGCGCTCCTGATCGCCGGACTCGGCACCGCGGCCCACGCGAGCGCCGCCACCACCCCCCACAAGGTGACCGCCAAGACGATCGCCGCCCAGGTCGCCAAGGCCCATGTGCAGTACGAGAAGGCGGCCTGCGGCGCCACCCCGAAGAAGGGGTTCGCCGCGTGTAACGCCCTCCGTGTCACCGGCGGCACCACCGCCTTCATGGAGAAGCAGGCCGCGCTCAAGGGCGTCGCGCCCAAGACCATCTCCCCGAAGGCCGCCACCGACGACCCGACCGGCTACGGCCCCTCGGACATCCAGTCCGCCTACGGCCTCGCCGACGCGGCCGCCGCCAACGGCTCCGGCGAGACGGTCGCGATCGTCGACGCCTACGACGACCCGAACGCCGAGGCCGACCTCGCGACATACCGGTCGTACTACGGCCTCTCGGACTGCACCACGGACAACGGCTGCTTCACCAAGGTCAGCCAAACCGGCTCGACGACCTCTCTCCCCTCCGCCGACAGCGGCTGGGCGGGCGAGGAGTCCCTCGACCTCGACATGGTCAGCGCGACCTGCCCGAACTGCAACATCCTCCTGGTCGAGGCCAAGTCGGCGAGCGACGCCAACCTGGGCACCGCGGTGAACGAGGCCGTCAAGCTGGGCGCGAAGTTCGTCTCCAACTCCTACGGCGGCTCGGAGTCCTCCTCCGACACCACGTACGACACCTCGTACTACAAGCACGCGGGCGTCGCGATCACCGCGAGCGCGGGCGACGAGGGCTACGGCGCCGAGTACCCGGCCGGTTCCCGCTACGTCACCGCCGTGGGCGGCACCAAGCTCTCCACCTCCTCCAACTCCCGCGGCTGGACCGAGAGCGTCTGGAAGACCAGCAGCACCGAGGGCACCGGCTCCGGCTGCTCGGCGTACGACGCGAAGCCGTCCTGGCAGACCGACACCAGCTGCACCAAGCGCATGATCGCCGACGTCTCCGCGGTCGCCGACCCGGCCACGGGCGTCTCGGTCTACGACACCTACGGCGCCGACGGCACCGGCTGGGGCACCTACGGCGGCACCAGCGCCTCGTCCCCGATCATCGCCTCGGTCTACGCCCTGGCCGGCACCCCCGGCAGCAGCGACTACCCGGCCTCCTACCCCTACGCCGCGGCCGGCACCTCCGCCCTGAACGACGTGACCAGCGGCAACAACGGCACCTGCTCCACCTCGTACTACTGCACCGCGAAGTCGGGCTACGACGGCCCGACCGGCTGGGGCACCCCGGAGGGCATCTCGGCCTTCACCGGCTGAGGCACTCCCGCAGAACCTCCCCGTCGGGTCACGGGGAGCCGCCGGCAAGAGGGGGACGTGGGGTCCCCTCGGCGGAGCAAGTGCAACGGGCCGCGGCAACCAGCCGCGGCCCGTTCGCCGTGTTTCAAGCCCCCCGAAAGGCCTCTGCGGGCCCCGACTCCCATGAAAAACCTGTGGGTTTGGTAAAGGGCCAGACCCTGTTCGGTAAGCCGGAAGTCAGGATTCCAGCAGCCTCTTGTTGTCGCGTACTCAACAAGAGATGGTCATCGCGGGCCGCCCCCCACCGCCGGGGAAACCGCACCGGCGATACGCACCCGCACCGCCCCTGTTCCACCGACTCAGGAGGCTGCACCTTGCGTACCACGACCCCCAACTCCCCCCACGCGCACGGTAGATGGCGCCGCATAGGTTCCGCGGCCGTAGCCACGGCCGCACTCGTCCTCACCGGCCTCGGCACCGCCGCACAGGCCGACGCCGTGCAGAGCGCCACCACCTCCACCGCGGTGACCTACGCCGCCGCCCCCTGTGCGACCCCCAAGCACACCGGCGATCTCACCTGCAAGTCCTACCGCGTCACCGGCGGCCTCACCGCCTACCAGAAGATGCAGGCCGCGAAGACCGGCATCACCCCCAAGGCCGCCGACGCGTCGACCCCCTCCGGCTACAGCCCGACCAACCTCCGCTCGGCCTACGGCCTCACCTCCGCCGCCGCCTCCAACGGCTCCGGCGAGACCATCGCGATCGTCGACGCGTACAACGACCCCAACGCCGAGGCCGACCTCGCGACCTACCGCTCGTACTACGGCCTCTCCGCCTGCACCACGGCCAACGGCTGCTTCAAGAAGGTCAGCCAGACCGGCTCCACGACATCCCTCCCCACCAGTGACGCCGGCTGGTCCGAGGAGATCTCCCTCGACCTCGACATGGCGAGCGCGATCTGCCCGCTGTGCAACATCACCCTCGTCGAGGCCACCAGCGCCAGCTACGCCAACCTCGGCACGGCGGAGAACGAGGCCGTAACCCTGGGCGCCAAGTTCGTCTCGAACTCCTACGGCGGCTCGGAGTCCTCCTCCCAGACGACGTACGACACCTCGTACTACAACCACCCGGGCGTGGCCATCACCGTCTCCTCCGGTGACAGCGCCTACGGCGCCGAGTACCCGGCGACCTCCCGGTACGTGACGGCCGTCGGCGGCACCAAGCTCTCCACCTCCTCCACCACCCGCGGCTGGACCGAGGCCGTCTGGAAGACGTCCAGCACCGAGGGCACCGGCTCCGGCTGCTCCTCCTACGACGCCAAGCCCACCTGGCAGACCGACACCGGCTGCACCAAGCGCATGGAGTCCGACGTCTCCGCCGTCGCCGACCCCGCCACCGGCGTCTCCGTCTACGACTCCTACGGCGTCACCGCCGGCTGGTACACCTTCGGCGGCACCAGCGTCTCCGCCCCGATCATCGCCGGTGTCTACGCCCTCGCCGGCACCCCGGCCAGCGGCACCTACCCCGCGCAGTACCCGTACGACTACGCGGGCACCTCGTCCCTCAACGACGTGACGAGCGGCAACAACGGCTCCTGCACCACCGCGTACTTCTGCACCGCCGAGACCGGCTACGACGGCCCGACCGGCTGGGGCACCCCGGAGGGCATCTCGGCCTTCGCGAACTGACGGCAGACCAGCCCCCACCCCGCTCCACTCCGATCTGATCTGATCAACAGTCACCTGTCATGCCACCGTGGGTCGTGGGGGCCACACGTGGCATGAGAGAACGGGCCGCGGCATCCAGCCGCGGCCCGTTCATCATGAGAACATCAGCACGAGCAACTCGATAATCAGGGGCTAACGACCGAACCACGCACAGGTTCCGCCCAGGCCTCGTTGCCCGGCGTTACCTACCGTGATACACAGAGTGACCGTACGTAGTATTCGTACGAAACTCGCCAACCAATGACGCCAAGTCGACATACGACGGCGCCATTGTCGGCGACAATGATGCCTGACCTCTGCGCACCTGCAGGGGATGCGGAACTACCCACCAGGGGCGGTGACTTACATGCTCTTTGCGGCCGACAAGGGAGACATCAACACCATCATCGGCGGGATCGCTCCGGACTGGGGCCCCTTCGGCAGCCTGGGCAACGAGGCCAAGGTGATGATCGAGGTGGTGATGGCGGTCGCCATCCTGCTCTGTCTCGGAATCGCCGTATGGGGTGCCGCCAAACAGCGCATCGGCGCGACGGCGCTCCGCGACACGTTCAGCGCGGAACAGGGCAAGGGCCTCATCATCGCCGGGCTGACCGGGGTCTTCATCATCGGCTCCCTGGGCACCCTCTTCACGATCGTGTACGGCATGGCCGTATAGCCCCCGGACTCGACCGCCCGCTCTCCCCACCCCACCCGCCCGTCGCGCCCACCGGCTGAGGTTGCGTTTCCCTGATGTCGAGTCACCACACCGCGCCCGCGCGGGAACCAGCACGGCTACCGTCGTACTTCCAGATGTTTCTGGACGACGGCGAAGGGGCGTACCCGGCATGAGTTCCGGAGACGAGCACGAGACCTCCGGCGGTTACGGCGGCACCGGCCAGACCCGCACCCGCTACCCCCAGGGCGACGGCGGCGACATCTACGGCGGCGCCCGCAAAGGCACCCGGTCCTCCTCCAGAAGCCTGGTCACGGTCGTCGGAGTGGTCGTCCTGCTCATCGCCGCCATCGCCATCGCGAACCGCGGCGGCAACGACTCCGCCTCCAACGACACGACGGTCTCCGGCGGTTCGAAGCCGGACGCGAGCTCCACGGCGGCCAGCGGGACGAAGCCGGTGCAGACGAAGGCGGGCGGGATCCCCGCCGGGTTCGCGCACGACCAGCAGGGCGCGGAGAGCGCGGCGACCAACTACGCGACGGTGCTCGTCTCGGCGGACATCCTCAAGCCTTCGCGGCGAACCGAGATCGTGCGACAGGTCTTCGCCGCCGACAAGCAGACCTCGCTGGAGAACAGCCTCGACCAGGCCTACTCCAAGGAGTTCCTCAGCAAGCTCGGCCTGGACGCGAACGGCGACGCGAGCGCGGGCAACACCTACGTCTCCCGCACCGTGCCTATCGGCACCAAGGTCACGAGCTACTCGGACACCGCGGCGACGGTGGAAGTCTGGTGCACCGGGCTGTACGGCACGGCCGGCACGGTCTCGACCAACCCGGTGACCAGCGACTGGTTCACCCTGACGCTCCACCTGCGCTGGGCGGACAGCGACTGGAAGGCCGACAGCTTCTCCCAGAAGAACGGCCCGGCCCCTGTCCCCGGCGACAACAAGGCATCGACCGCCGACGAGATGGCCAAGGCCGTCCAGGAGTACGGAGGGTTCACCTATGCCCGGTAGCTCACGTCTCGTACTCAAGGCCGCGGCCGCCTTCACCGCCGTGCAGACCACTGCCGTGCTCCTGGCGACCCATGCCGTCGCGGCCCCCTCGCCCACACCGACGCCGACGGGGTCGTCGTCGACGGCTCAGGAATGCAAGCTCCTGGTCGGCGAGGCCAAGAACATCTGCGAGAACGGCAAGAAGAGCTCGGGCTCCACCACCCCGAGCACCACCGACACCCTCGACCCCCTCTCCTCCCTCGCCAAGGGCTGCGCCGAGGCCGCCTCCTGGACCATCGACAAGCTCAGCGAGGCCGTCAAGGACACCGCGAACGTCGACTTCACGAACTCCAAGTTCCTTCAGCAGTACGCGGTCGTCTTCGCCGCGTCGACGATCCTCACGCTCCTCCTGTGGCTGCTCGCAGTGGCCAAGCGCGCGGTCCGAGGCGTCCCCCTCACCACCGCGATCTCCGAGGCCATCGGCTTCCTCTGGCTCACCGTCATCGCCTCCGCGTTCACACCCCTGATCCTGTACACAGTCGTCTCCGCCACGGACGGCATCACGGACGTCCTCGCGAAGACGACCGGCAACCAGGACACCTTCTTCGGCAACTTCTCCAACGCCCTGGCCAAGGGAAACAACATCGGCGGCGGCCCGATCATGCTGATCGTCGTCTCCCTGGTCAGCATCCTCGCCGCCGGCGTCCTCTGGCTGGAGCTCGTCATCCGCGCCGCCCTCCTCTACGTCGGCGCCCTCCTCGGCACCGTCGTCTACGCGGGCCTCGTCGACAAGAACCTGTGGGGCCACGTCCGCCGCTGGGCGGGCATCATGATCGCGGTGATCCTGGTGAAACCGGTCATCGTCATCGTGCTCGGCCTGGCCGGCGCGCTGTCCTCCGCCGACGGCCCGGACTCGTTCTCCGCCGTCGTCTCCGGCCTCGCCATCATCCTGCTGGCCATCTTCGCCAGCGCGATGATCTACCGCTTCGTCCCCGGCTTCGGCGACGAGATCGCGAGCGGCCGCAACAACCGCATCATGCAGGGCGCCGAGGGCAAGGCCGCCGCGGTCATCAGCTCCCCGGCCACCATGGTCGCCCAGGGCATCAAGACCCACAGCGCCCGCACGAACGACGGCGGAGGCGGCGGCCAGTCCTCCGGCGGCGCCCGCCCGTCCAACCCGGTCTCCGGCGGCGTCGCCGCCCACAGCACCCGCCCCTCCTCGGGCGGCGGCGGAGCAGTCCCCGCTTCCGCGCCCCCGCCCCGCCAGAGCCCGGCGAACACCCCGCACGCCAGCAACGCCCGCAACAACCGCACGGGAGGTGAAGGGCGTTGACGACAGAGTCCCACCTGTCCCATCCGATCACGCCCCGCCGGACATATCTCATCGGCCGGGCCCGGCCGAACGCGATCGTCGGCAAGAATCGTGAGACCGGCGAGATCGCGCTCATCATCGTGGGCGCGTTCCTCGGCATGATGTGCGGGCTCCTCGTCCCGGTCCTGTCCCTGCGGATCGTGCTGCTGACGGGCTTCCCGATGCTGGCGCTGATGGCGGTCTACGTGCCGTACAAGCGCCGCACGTTCTACAAGTGGTTCGAGATCAACCGCAGTTACAAGCGAACCCTGCGCAACGGCACGACCTACCGCTCCTCCGTCATGGAGGCCGGCGTCCACCTCGACGGCCGCGAGGTGGAGATCGGCCCGCCGCCCGGCATCGGCCGCATCAACTGGCTGGCCGCCCCCTTCGGCCCGGACGAGATCGCCGTACTCCTGCACGCCGACCGTCGTACGGTCACCGCCGCGATCGAGATCGAGGGCCCGGGCGTCGGCCTGCGCGACAGCGAGGACCAGGAGGCCCTCGTCGACCGCTTCGGCACCCTCCTGAAGCATGTGGCCAACGGCGACGGCTTCGTCACCCGCCTCCAGATGCTCGCCCGCACCCTCCCCGCCGACCCGGACGCGCATGCCAAGGACGTAGCCCAGCGCGGCGACGAGAAGTCCCTGACCTGGCTGCAACAGTCGTACGACCAACTGCAGTCGATGGTGTCCACCAGCAGCGAGCAGCACCGCGCCTACCTCGTCGCGTGCATGCACTTCACCCGCGAACTCTCCTCCGAGGCCAACGCGATGGCCCGCGCGTCCCGCCCCCAGGCGGGCCGCAAACTCGACCGGGACGCGGGCCTCGCGGTCGTCATGGCGCGTGAACTCACCGACATCTGCTCGCGGTTGCAGGAGGCGGACATCCGCGTGCGGCAGCCGCTCGGACAGGGCCGGCTCGCCTCGCTCATCCACTCCATGTACGACCCGGACCACCCCATCGACCACATCCAGGCGATGACGAAGCGCAACGCCTGGCCGGCCGAACTCGACGCCATGGAACCGACGTTCCTCCAGGCGAAGACCCGCGAGTCGTCGACGCGCGAGCCGTGGTGTCACGCCACGGCCTGGGTGAAGGAGTGGCCGATGACTCCGGTCGGAGTGAACTTCCTGGCGCCCCTCCTCGTCCACACCCCGGACGTCATCCGTACGGTCGCCGTCACGATGGACCTCGAACCCACCGAGGTCGCCATCGAACGCATGCTGACCGAGAAGACCAACGACGAGGCCGACGCCTCCCGCGCCGCCAAGATGAACCGGACCGTCGACCCCCGCGACGTCGCCGCCCACGGCCGCATGGACCAGCGCGGCGAGGACCTGGCGAGCGGCGCGGCCGGCGTGAACCTGGTCGGCTACATCACCGTCTCCTCCCGCAATCCCGAGGCCCTCGCGCGCGACAAGCGCACGATAAGAGCGTCCGCCGGCAAGTCGTACCTGAAGCTGGAGTGGTGCGACCGCGAGCACCACCGCGCGTTTGTGAACACACTGCCGTTCGCCACCGGCATCCGGAGGTAGGGACTCAGATGCGGGATCCGCTGTCCGTCCTCACCGACGCCTTCACGTCCTTCCTCTTCGGCAAGATCGAGTCCACCCGCCTCCCCGTCCGCACCTCGACCGGCCAGGCCCAGGCGGTCTATCTCCCCACGGCAGCCCCCGGGTTGGGCGACTCGGGCGTCATCATCGGCCGCGAGGTCTACTCCGGCAAGGGCTACATCTACGACCCCTTCCAGCTCTACGGCCAGCAACTCCCGGCCCCCCACTGGCTGGTGCTCGGCGAGTCCGGCAACGGCAAGTCGGCCCTGGAGAAGACGTACGTCCTGCGCCAACTCCGCTTCCGCGACCGCCAGGTCGTCGTCCTGGACGCCCAGGGCGAGGACGGCGTCGGTGAATGGAACCTGATCGCGGAGGAGTTGGGGATAACCCCCATCCGCCTGGACCCAACCGCCGCCCTGGACATGGGAATCCGCCTCAACCCCCTCGACCCCGCGATCACCACCACGGGCCAACTCGCCCTGCTCCGCACGATCATCGAGGTGGCGATGGGCCACGGCCTCGACGAACGCTCCGGCTTCGCGCTCAAGGTCGCGCACGCCTACGTCAACGAGACGATCGTCGACCGCCAGCCCGTCCTCATGGACATCGTCGAGCAACTGCGCCACCCCGAACCGGAGTCGGCCGAGGCGATGAACGTCGCCATAGACGACGTACGCGCCTGGGGCCTGGACGTGGCCCTCGTCATCGACCGCCTGGTCGACGGCGACCTCCGAGGCATGTTCGACGGCCCGACGACGGTGGGCATCGACCTCGACGCCCCGCTCATCGTCTTCGACCTGTCCCACATCGACCGCAACTCCATCGCCATGCCCATCCTGATGGCCATCGTCGGCGTCTGGCTGGAGCACACCTGGATCCGCCCCGACCGGAAGAAGCGCATCTTCCTGGTCGAGGAGGCCTGGCACATCATCAACAGCCCCTTCGTGGCCCAACTCTTCCAGCGCCTGCTGAAGTTCGGCCGCCGGCTGGGTCTGTCGTTCGTGGCGGTGGTCCACCACCTGTCGGACGTGGTCGACGGAGCAGCGGCGAAGGAGGCGGCGGCGATCCTCAAAATGGCGTCGACAAGGACCATCTACGCCCAGAAGGCGGACGAAGCCCGAGCAACCGGGCGGGTGTTGGGGCTGCCGCGCTGGGCGGTGGAGATCATCCCCACCCTCACCCCCGGCATCGCGGTGTGGGACGTCAACGGCAACGTCCAGGTGGTCAAACACCTCATCACCGAGACGGAACGCCCGCTCGTCTTCACCGACCGCGCGATGACCCAGTCCTCCCGCGACCACGACCGCGAACTGACCGACGACGCCCTGCGCGCCGCCGAGTTGGAGGCGGAGGAACGCGCGGCGGCCTTCATGGAACAGCACCTGAGCGATCTCGACGGCTCCTCCGAGTCCACGGTGGCGTGAGAGGCGAAGAGGCGAGATGAGACCGAACGACGACCGGGAACGACAACGGGAACGCCAAGGAGGCATCCCCGACGGCCTGTTGATCGGCCTGCTCGCCTTCCTCCTCGGCATGACCCTGCTGGTGTGGTCGGCGGCGGGCCTGGCCGCCTGGTTCTCCCACGGCGCCTGGCCCGACGGCGTGACCTTCGCCCGCACCCCCCTGGCCATGCGCCACCTCATCGGCCAACCCCACGACCTGCCCGGCGCCTGGCCGAACACCCCACCGGCCCAGCTCTCCGGCTACGGCCTCTTCTGGGGCCTGTTCCTCGGCCAGCTGATGGTCCTCTTCGTCCTGACCGTGTTCACGATGGGCACGGTGGCGAGATGGCGTGCGGTGCGGGCCCGGGGCAAGGCGGTGCCGCCGACGCCGGAGGTCCACGAGGTACCGGCACAGAGACCAGAGCCGCAGCCTCAGCCACAGCCGACGGCCGTCCTCGAACAGCCACCGAGCGCAACGCCCCTCGCCTCGGCCCCAGCCCCAGCCCCAACCCCAACCCCAACCCCAGCTTCTGCGATGAACGGTGAACGGGTGGGTGGGTGGGAAAGAATCTTCGTGGCACCGCCGGAAAGCCGCCAGACAACCGCAGCCCAGGCAGTACGGGACGCGGAAGGGCCGGCCCTGGTAGTCACGTCAAACCCCACCATCTGGCAGGACACCAAGGACGCCCGAGCCAAACTCGGCCCCGTCCTCCTCTACGACCCCACCCACCTCTGCGACACCCCGGCCCGCCTGCACTGGTCCCCCACCACCGGCTGCGAGGACAAACAGACCGCGGTAAAACGAGCCGCCGCCCTCCTCGCCCCCGTAAAGCCCACCGCGAAGATCGACCAGGCGGTGGCGGACACGGCCGAAACACTCCTCCGCAGCTATCTGCACGCCGCCGCGATCGACGGCCGCACCATCCGCCACGTCCACCGCTGGTCCCAGGGCACCCAGGTCCAGGACGCCGTACGAACCCTCCGTACGAACCCCAAGGCGGCCCCCGGCGCGGCCGGCGAACTCGAAGCCGCACTCACCTCCCACCCCGAACGCCGGGACATCGCGCAGGAGTTGACGAGCCGCGCACTGTCCTCCCTCTTCACGGTCAACATCCGCGAAGCCTGCACACCCAACAGAACTGACGCGCTTTCCTTGGATTCCTTCGCGAACGAAGGGGGCACGCTTTATCTGGTAGGTGAATCCATCGAGGACCCCCGTACAAACCCGGGCGCGATGCCTCTCCTCACCGCCCTCGCATCAAGCGTGGTCGAGCGCGGCCGGCACATGGCCGAACGGTCATCGGCCGGTCGCCTCGACCCACCAATGACACTCGTCCTGGACGACGTGGCCGCGGTCGCCCCCCTCCCCCAACTCCCCGACCTCCTGGCCACCGGAGCAGACCGAGGCCTCCCCACCCTGGCCCTCCTCCGCTCCCAGGAACAGGCCAGAGCCCGCTGGCCCCACCACGAACTCCCGGTCTAGGAACGGCAGTTCTTCCCGTACGAGCGGGTGGGCGCCGAAATACCTGGGTGACCTGCCCCTTGAGGCCGCCGTAGGGTCTGCCGCATGACTCTTGCTCATGACACGACCGGGGACGACGGTCCCGCCCTCGTCCTCCTCCACTCCGCCGTCTGCGACCGCCGCATGTGGGACCCGCAGTGGCAGCCCCTGGCCGACGCCGGATACCGGCTGCTGCGCTGCGACTTCCGCGGCTTCGGCCAGACCCCCCTGCCGGACCACCGCCACAACGACGCCGAGGACGTACTCGACCTCCTGGACACCCTCGGCATCGAACAGGCAACCCTCATCGCCTCCTCCTACGGCGGCCAGGTCGCCCTGGAGTTGGCCGCCCGCCAACCGGACCGCGTATCCGCGCTGGTCCTGCTCTGCTCCGGCCTCCCGGGCCACCAACCCACCGACGTACTGCGCGCGTTCGGAGAGCGGGAGGACGAGCTCCTGGAAGGGGGCGATGTCGGCGGAGCCGTAGAACTGAACGTGGACACCTGGCTGGGCCCGGACGCCGACGAATCGGCACGGGAGAAGCTGCGCGGAATGCAGCGGCAGGCCTTCGACATCCAACTGGCCGCCCCCGAAGGCGCCGGACGCAACAAGGTCGACTTCGACCTCGCCGCGATCAAGGCTCCCGGCCTCGCGATCTCGGGGGGCCACGACCTTCTCGACTTCCAGCACATCGCGGCCCACCTGCCGAGCCTGCTCCCCCAGACCCGCCACCTGGAACTCCCCTGGGCCGGCCACCTCCCGAGCCTGGAGCGCCCCGCCGCGGTGACAGCTCTGCTGACCGACTTCCTGCGCGAGACGCTCCCCGCGCACTGAGCCGGCCAGACAGCCAGGTCTACGGCGCCTACGGCCGCTCGAACGCCATCTCCAGCTCGCGCTCGTCCGCGTGCCCGGGCAACGGAACGACGACCCCCGTGGGCGCGAAGCCGACCTTGCCGTAGAAGCGCCGGGCCCGTTCGTTGTCCTCGTGCACAATGAGCCGCACCCGCTCGACTCCGCGCCCCCAGGCCCACTCCAGGGCCGCATCGAAGAGCACCTCGGTGAGCCCGATGCCCCGGACCTCCGGGCGCACGAACACCCCGACGATGTGCCCCTGCTTCCGCTCTACCGCGAAGCCGGCCCAGTCGACGGTCCCGGCCTCCTCAAGAAGCACGGTCAGCGTCCCGACCCACTCGCCGTCCGGCCCCTCGGCAATGATCTGCTGAGCCTTTTCGGCGCCTTCGGCGGCCCTTACGGCCCGCTCCCGGTAGAAGGAGTCCGGCTGGGCCTTCGCCGCCTCATAGGTCTCCATGAAGGCGAGATGCGCGACGGGATCCTGCAGGGCGACCAGCCGCAGTTCCTTCGCAGCGGCCCACTCGTCGGCGCGTATCGAACGGATCTTGTAGTTCATGTCAGCCACGGTAGCCACCGTAGCCGAAACGCAGAAAACCCCTGTACCGGAATCCGGTACAGGGGTTTTCGCAATATTTGTTCGGCGGCGTCCTACTCTCCCAC